>CAZBDM010000296.1:1031-5762 GCA_964490675.1 uncultured Oligoflexales bacterium | reverse complement strand
CCTTTTACGCAGGCGAGACGGCGGCTATCGGCCTTTTCGGAAACATCCACCATGGCCGCTTCACCGGTTTCGTTTAAATGGCTAAAATCTCCCAAAATTTATTCCTTGCTCGCTAGATCGCTTGAAGTTTTTCTTCTCTCTGCTTCTCTCTATACCTCAAATAGCCACCTGAGAGAAAGTACTGAGGCTGTTTGCTCCAATGTTCTGCGATTTCAGCGGCCTTAGAGCTCGCCATGCCAGAGCGGCAATAAAAGAGTGTTGGTTGGCCAGAGGAGAGTTCCTGGCTTCTTTGTGCAAAGGTGGAAAGCGGCCAATGTTTCGCCCCTGGGATCAGTTCTCCCTCGGATAACTCATCCTTTTCCCTTACATCGATTAGTTCGACGCCTTGTCCGATCAAGGCATCAAGTTGGGCAATATCAATCTCTCTTACCATTTTACCCCCTTTTTCAGGTCAGAGAACTTTCTTCCAAGATCACTGTTTGATAAAGATACCTAAGGTTGGTCTATTTATTCTTAACACGAGCTTAAAATGGGTGTCCAACGAGAATTGCAGCCAAAAGTGCAAATATTGTCGGAAAACATCTATTTAGAATTTGCAAAAAAGCAGTAAAATGAATAGTTAGTCTAAACAGTTAAACTCAATTTTGGAGACCAAATGAGTACAGGTGAAATTGTAGCAGGCTGCATTGCTCCGCATCCTCCCCATCTTGTTTATGCAGATAACCCGCCCCAAAATGAACCAAAATCCGAGTGCGGCTGGGAGACCTTAAGATGGGCTTACGAGAGTCTGTCAAAAAGTCTTCGAGACAAAGACTACGACGTCATCATAGTCTTCTCACCTCACTGGCAGACCTATGTCGGCACCCACGTTTTGTGTGCACCGCAGTTTAAATCTCTTTCGGTCGACCCGATCTTTCCCAATCTATTTCGCTATCACTATGACCTAAAGGTTGATGTTGAGCTTGCGGATTTGATTTATGAGAGTGGTCTAAAAAAAGAACTGGTTATGAAAAAAATGACTAACCAAGACTTCCGGGTTGACTACGGCACAATCACTTCTTGTCACTTAGTGAACCCCTCTTGGGATAAGCCCATCGTTGCCCTTTCTTCTAATAGACTCATGCACTACTACAATGTCGATTACATGCAATCAAAGATGGTTCAGCTCGGTGAAGCGACCAGAGAAGCGGTGAAAGCAAGTGGTAAAAAAGCTGTGCTTTTAGCTTCGCACTCTCTGTCTCACCGCCACTTTACCTCCGAGCCAGATCTTCCTGAAGATATGAGTCACGAACACATTTACAACCATCACCAATACCTTTGGGACATGAAGATGATCGATCTGATGAAAAAAGGTCAGTCTGATGAAATCATGAAGCTTATGCCGGATTTTACCGAGCAATCCGTCGCCGAAACCGATTCAGGTGCACTCAGTTGGCTTCTCTCTGCTCTCGAGTTCCCTAGTTATCCAGCAACCGTTTATGGTTATGGAACGGTAATCGGAACCGGTAATGCCGTGGTCGAGTGGAATCACCTAAAGAGGGGGGAATAAGCCCATGACTGAACAGCAAACAAGCCAAGCGTATCTTCTTCCAGGATTACCTCAGCCGCTTTTGTGTCCTGAAAAAAACCAGGGTTGGAGCCGCTTAAGACAAGCCTTCGACCGCGTCCGTCTTGAAATTGAAGCCTCCGATGCTGACGTTATCCTTATCTACTCCACCATGTGGCCAAGTATTATCGGACACCAAATCCAAGCTCAACCAGAACCTGAGTGGGTGCATGTTGACGAGCTCTTTCACGATCTTGGCTCGATTCCCTATAAGTTTAAGGTGGACTCGGAACTTGCCGGGGTTATGCATGAAAGCTTTAAAAAACGCGGTCTCAAAAGTCGTACAGTGGCTTACCACGGCTTTCCCATCGACACAGGTTCAGTGGTTGCCCTTAAATTAATTAACCCAAATAACAGGCTGCCAGCAGTGATCCTTTCGAGTAACGTTTACTCGGACCGGGTTGAAACGGTGGTACATGCAAAAGCTTGTCAGGATGCTCTCAGCCAGCAAGGAAAAAAGGCGGTCGCTGTCGTCGTTGGCACTCTTTCAAACAGGCTACACGGCAAGTTTATCGATCCTAAAGACGATCATATCCACTCCTTAAAAGACGACGAATGGAACAGAAAGATTCTTGAGCTTTTAGAAAAAGGCCGTCTTGAAGATGTGGCGCAGCTTTCAAGGCAGATTCATAAAGAGGCGCGTATTAAAAAAGTCACCAATTTCAAGTCTTTTTGGTGGTTATCGACACTAATGGGTGCCCATAACCGCTATCAATCAGATGTCTTTGCCTACGAACCGGTTTATGGGACAGGATCGGCTGTTGTTAGCATCAAACGAGCTGAGCATGCCGGACGGGATCTTGAATACGATGAGGATCATCCGGATGTCTTTTCTGGAGATCGTAATGTGCTCTCTTCAATGAATCCTTTTGACAACCGTCTTGAAGAAGACGAAAGGCAGCAGCAACAAGAAGAGTCAATGAGCTCTCATAAGGAGCCTGAGCAGTGAGTGATTATATCAAACCAGAAGTCTTTCCGCGTTCCACCCTTGGAGAGACAATTAAAAATATCCCTACCGGTAGAGACGTGGAATGGGAGCCTCTCGTTGATTACAGAAGAAACGGCGTCAGTGAAAATACCATCCATGGAGCTGTCTCTTGGTACGCCGGTGATCAGTTGATTCATTCTTTTGGCGGCAACGTGCTCTGTTACGGCCGCAGTATGATGAAGCTTTTTTATATAAAAGTCTTTTCAGATGTCTTGAGAGATGAACTGAATTCTAAACAAAAAGCGATCTCGGTGGCCAGCCATAACGGGGCGGCTGAGCACGTCGAAGCAGCGCAGTCGATCCTATCTGAAAGTGAATGGGGTCTTATGCAGACACCGCTTGACCTACCGCTCGTTCAGTTTGGTAGACAGGTCAGAAGGCCGCGCCGCTGGTTTAATAACTCCTCTGGCCATCACGCTGCTATTCTAAAAGGTTGTCGACTAAAAGCCTGGCCAAGAACAGGCTACACGCTACCAAGCCACCAGGTATTTAAGGCATATATCGACGTCGTTAGAAGTTATCTTGGCAGTGACTGGAAACCTCTTAGAGTAGCGCGAGATGGCGATGGTCTACCGACCATATCGATGACTGTTAATGAACTCGCTCAATGCTACGCTGGTCTTGCAAAAAGAAAAGACGAAGACTGGATTTGGCAGGCAATGGTCGATCATCCAGATCTTGTTGGTGGGTTTAATCGTCTTGATACGACGATTATGAAAACCGCCAAAGGAAAAGTCATAGCAAAAGAGGGAGCCGATGGCCTTTTGGGAATGGCCATCGATCACCCTGATTACCCGCAAGGTTTAGGGGTTGTTATAAAGATCGCTCACGGTTGGAACCCACAGGCGACTTGGTATGTGGCGCGCGCCACGCTCGGGGTTTTGGGTATCGATCTTCGAAACCCATATCCTCTTAAAAGACAGAAGGCTTTTTTAGTCCCGGGAGTTGTACCGGAGCGTTATCTAGATGCACTCGAAAAAATCCCTTCGTGGGATGAGTGGGATCCAGATCACGATCGTTGGTATTACGATGTAGATGTCTGAGCATTTTTTACTAGGCAGAAAGCTTCATTTCTTTTCGTTTGATGACGGGAAGAATGATCTTAAAGCAGGTGTTTTCAACGGTGCTATCAATATAAAACTGACCACCGTGAATTTCGATGATTTCTTTGCAGATGGCAAGCCCCATGCCGGTGCCATCAGATCCCGTTTTTGTTGTAAAGCCAGGTTGTAGGATCTTTTGCTTCATCTCTTTTGAAATGCCAGGTCCGCTGTCAATGACGCGGATGACAAGCTGATTAGAAAACTCGGCGACATCAAGTTTGACCCACTTTTCTTGTTGTCCTTTGACAGCATCAACGGCATTGAGAAGAAGGTTAACCAAAACCTGAACTATCTCAGAAGAGCGGCATCTGATGATATGGTCAAGATTGTCCTCGACCAGTTGGAAGTCTATAGCAGAGTTTTTAAAACGTGTTTCAATAAGGCCGGCGGTGTCCTCAAAGATGTCTTTGAAGCTCGTTTCTTCAAGAGGGTCATCGGTGCTTGAGCGACTGATCGCACGGAAGCTTTTTAGGACCTTTTCGATTCTCTTAGCGTGGTGTTTGATTTTTTGAAGATTTTTTTCAAGCGTATCAGATGTCAGTGCATTTTTCTGATTGCGGCGTGAAAGAATATCTGTGGCACCGAGAATAAAGACGAGCGGATTGGCAATTTCGTGGTTAAGGCCCGTTGACACTTCACCAAGAGCGTAAAGCTTTGCCTGTTTGGTGAGAGATTTATGTTCGTTGTGAAGCAGTTCAACCGACTGCTTTTTTCTACTGGAAAAATGCTTTCCGAAGAGAATCAGTGCAGCGAGCTGAATGGGAATCAGAACAATCAGCGCACTAGCAATATAAACTGGCCGCAAGTTGTCGAGAGTTATAAAAAGCCACGCACATAAGGCCGGCGGCAAAAGAATCACCGCGGCTAATGGGATGAGATATTTTTTGTGCCAAAAAGTCATCGTTTTCTAATTATTCCAATAAGATAGTCAACCTGTCCAAGTTTACTTCGGTTGAGCGAGGGATCTCTCAAGGAATTATTTGCAAAACACTGAAAAAATTAGGTTTAATCAAATATTTGGCTAGATATGTAAA
>CAZBDM010000296.1:291-1021 GCA_964490675.1 uncultured Oligoflexales bacterium | reverse complement strand
GGGGGACGGTGCGGAGCAGTATAGCCAAGTCAAGAAAGAATGATTGGTGGAAAAAGTTTAATCAAATATTTGGCTAGATATGTAAACGTTCTTTAAAGTATGAAATCGTCTGTGCGATACCATCTTTGAGGCTGACACTCGGTGACCAATCGAGGTCTTTCCTAGCGATGCTAAGATCGGGCTGTCTTTCTTTTGGGTCGTCGGAAGGAAGTGGATGATAGCTGATTTTAGAAGAACCGCCGACTTGCGATAGGACCTCTTCGGCAAGTTCGTTCATGGTGTATTCTTGGTTATTGCCGATATTAACTGGACCTGTGTAAGAGTCTTTCGCAGCCAGCCTAACAATGCCGCTTATGAGATCGTCGACATAACAAAAAGATCTTGTCTGGCTACCATCACCGTAAATGGTAATATCTTCGCCCTTAAGCGCTTGGACGATAAAGTTACTGACGACGCGCCCATCACCAACCGCCATGCGGGGGCCATAGGTGTTAAAAATTCTTACGATACCCACATCAAGCTTATGGGAGCGGTGATAGTCAAAACAAAGCGTTTCAGCGCAGCGTTTGCCCTCATCATAACAGCTTCTAATGCCAATTGGGTTGACGTGACCCCAATAAGATTCAGGTTGTGGGTGAACCTTTGGGTCGCCGTAAACCTCTGAAGTTGATGCTTGGACAATGCGCGCATTGACCCTTTTGGCGAGACCTAACATGTTGATCATTCCAAG
>CAZBDM010000296.1:0-281 GCA_964490675.1 uncultured Oligoflexales bacterium | reverse complement strand
GAACGTTGGTCTTAACGGTCTTAATCGGGTTGTGCTGATAATGAACAGGGCTTGCTGGACAGGCAAAGTTCATCACCAGATCTACTTCTGCCATGTAAGGGAGGATAATATCGTGTCGAACCAGTTCGAAATAAGGATGTGACAGATGATGCTTTATATTATCGCGGCTTCCGGTGAAAAAGTTATCGAGACAAACCACTTCCCAACCCTCTTTGATGTAGTGGTCACATAGATAACTTCCCAAAAAACCGGCGCCACCGGTCACAAGCACTCTTGGGCGT
>CAZBDM010000295.1:0-6005 GCA_964490675.1 uncultured Oligoflexales bacterium | reverse complement strand
GTGCTTTCTCGCAGCTTCACTTCGACTTGGTGAACACTTTCAGGCAGCCTATGACGCAGAATACGGCAGATTTCCGTCTGCAGGTGAGTCTTTGTGACAGCCATCGCACTAACAGGAAAGACGGCCCCTTTTGGACATTTGTATTGGATACAAAAATCTTCGTTGTCTTGTGGTCTTTTTATATTAAGACGCCAATGTTCTCCATCGGGTGATTCCGTATAGCTAACATCTTGGGAGCAGATCGGGATAGTGAGCGTATGGTCGATGGTTTCTTTGATGACCGTTCGCGCTAGTTTTTTTAACTTACTGAAATCAAAAATAAAGCCGTTTTCGTCTTGTTGACCTTCGAGGCTCAGATCGACATACCAGGATCTGCCGATAACGCCTTTTGCCGGTACAAACATCGCTATATCTAAAGTCATAAGATCGTTAACAAACATCTTTAAGATGCCGTTTTCAATTTTGGTAAGTGTCTGATCCAAGGTTTCCCGCCTTTTTTGTCCCAAAGCTGATAAAAATCTAATACTTGACCGGGAATTATTAGGTCTATTTAATGCCCGATTAGAAGTGTATAGCTTCCCCAATGAACCCATGCAAGCCAGTAACGAAAAGGCGCTTAAAATATGAGCAGTTTTGATCAAGTTCGGGTACGTATTGCCCCCTCTCCAACCGGTGATCCCCATGTCGGCCTTGCCTATATGACACTTTTTAACTACGTTTTTGCTAAACAAAATGGTGGAAAGTTGGTCCTTCGTATCGAAGATACCGACCAAACACGGGCCAAAGCGTCAAGCGAGCAGCTGATCGGAGAGACCCTCAGATGGCTCGGTCTTGAGTGGGATGAGGGGCCTGATGTGGGCGGGGAATACGGCCCTTATCGCCAGACGCTCAGAAAAGATATCCACTTAGAACACGCAGAACTACTGCTTCAAAAAAAGCACGCTTACCGCTGCTTTTGCAGCCAAGAAAGACTTGCTGATCTGCGTGAACAACAGCGAAAAGAAGGTAAACAAACCGGCTATGATGGTCACTGCCGTAATCTTACCGATGAGCAGATAGAAAGTCAGTTGAGTGCAGGCAATCCCCACGTTATCCGCATGAAGATGCCAACCGAAGGTGTGACGGTATTTGAAGACGCAATCAGAGGTCAGGTGGAAATCGAAAATCACCGTATCGACGATCAGATTCTGATTAAATCAGACGGTTTTCCAACCTATCATTTGGCTAATGTGGTTGACGATCACCTGATGAAGATTAGTCACGTTATCAGAGCAGAAGAGTGGATCGCATCGACGCCAAAGCATGTCGTGCTTTACGAGATGTTTGGTTGGCAAGCTCCAACATTTGCTCATTTGCCTCTTTTGAGAAATCCAGACAAATCAAAAATATCCAAGAGAAAAAGCCCTGTCTCGCTTGTTTACTACAAAAGAAAGGGTATCCTGCCGCAAGCTATGCTGAACTTTCTTGGTCTTATGGGATGGTCTTATGGCGATGATGTTGAGGTTTTCAGCGTAGAGCAAATGATCGAGAAGTTTAAGTTTAAAGATATTCATCTCGGTGGACCTGTTTTCGACCTTAAAAAGTTGACCTGGCTGAATCAAAAGTACCTCCAGCAGTTGTCAAAAGATGATTTTGTCACCCATATTAGAGAAGAAATCTTTTCTGAAGATTACCTTTCTAAACTCTATCCACTTCTTATAGAGCGTATAGAAACCTTCGATCAATTTGTCGATAAGGCTGATTTCTTTTTCAATGGCGCTCTCGATTATACGAACGTGGATCTGATTCCCAAGAAAAAAGAAAAGAATGAAGTCCGCAAGATGTTCAAATCACTTCTTGAGAAACTTGACGAGCTTTATGAGTGGGAAACTGAAAAGATTCAAAATCTCATGAACGAACATCGCGAAGAAATCGATTGGAAACCGAGGGATTACTTTATGCCGGTGAGGCTCGTCGTCAGCGGACGTAAAGACTCTCCGCCTCTTCCGGAAATGATGGAAGTTCTCGGGCGTGAAATGGTGCGCTTTCGAATACGTGATTTATTGGCTTCACCTGTGCTTAAATAAAAGTAGCATGAATGAGGGATGTGAAAATAATTGGGGCTTACAATGCCCCTTTATTATTTTTTGACTCTAACCGTTTTTTGAGAGACAGAAAGTCTTTTAATTTTTCAACTGCATGGAGCAGTTGTTGGTATCGTGTGTTTTCTTCAAATCTTTAAAACCTGTTGAAATCAACTTTTTGAACCTTTACATCGTTGTTATAAATCTTCTTGTGTTACAAACAGGACTTACTGGGTTTGTGAGGTTTAAGTTTTCAAGAATTGAATCATCATTTTTCTGTTTTTTAAGTTGAATTTCTTTGAGGTCCGATCGTCCCTTATGATTGAGTGGCTCAATAATAGGCTTTTAGTGCCTCCACATCAAGAGGCTGCAGTGAAACAAGTCTTAGATCATCGCGTTCGTGAAAGCCTTGGCGATCGATTCTTTTACCAGAGACGGCGGCAAAATGGCAGTAATTCATTAATGTTGCGAGCTTGTAAATGTGAGGTTTCTGTTTTTGGAGGCAAACACCATTGATAACGTTTATGCCGCCGGCATGAGGGTGGATCATACCAAAGGCATGTTCGAATTCATGTAAAGCTGCGTTTAAAGTTGCCTTAGGGGTTTCTTGCCAGTTGGCAAATCCAATGTGCATAGTGGCTGCTTTTTGGTGAGGGGTTTTGGCGTTAAAAGTCAGAAAACCACTTTTAGAGGGGGGGCCAACAAGGCTTCGCGCTCCTTGTGTGAAGGGATTAATGCGAATGGTATCTTTGCCAAGATCCTTTAAAGTACAGGTCTTCCAGCCATAGAGCTTAAGTGAGGTTTGGCGATTAATTCTATCGCTGATAAACTCCTTTAGCTCTAGTTTGAAGCGGTCAAGATCTTGTACTTTGGAAGGGTCAAGTCTCTGGTAGGTTCTTATCCAACAGACTTTGATATCAGAATGAGACCAGGTTCTTGAAGGATCGATAATAAGGGACACAGAAGAAGCGAGCGGATTGCCGCTGGTCTTCTCTGATAGTTTTTCAGACGCAGCGCATGCCGTAAGCCAAAAAAGGCATACCGCCACGAATACGTGGTGTTTCATTGCTTGTCTGTCCCCTAGGCTTCTCTTTGCCTTGCAGAAGCCGATCTTTATGAGGACTCTATAGCAGAATAAATTGACAAAAAAGACAGCTAAATTGGCCTTGCTTGGACCTGGCTTTAAGCCTCTAACATTCAACTCTTTTTATGGCTGCTCCGAGGCTTTCAAGTTTGCCGTGAATGTTGTGGTAGCCGCGTTCGATTTGGTAAATATTGTCGATTTCGCTGGTACCTTTTGCGACCGCTGCTGCCATCAACATAGCCATGCCCGCTCTCACGTCTGGTGAGCTAAGATGCGCAGCAAAAAGTTGAGAAGGGCCATTAACGACTATACGATGTGGATCGCAAAGAACGATATTAGCTCCCATCGACATAAGTTTATCAGTGAAGAACATGCGGCCTTCAAACATCTTCTCAAAGAAAATCATTGTGCCGTAAGCTTGTGTAGCGGCGACGATCGTTACAGACATCAAATCGGTCGGAAAGGCCGGCCAAGGTCCGCTATAAATCGTTCCAACGCGGTCACCGAGATCTTTATGCATATTAAGGCGAGCGCTACCATTAACGATCAGACTATTGTCTGAAATAACTGGTGCGATGCCGATTCTTTTGAAGGTTTTGAGAGCAAACCTTAAATCTTCAACGGAAACATTTTCGATGGTGACTTGTCCGCCAGCAATTGAGCCCAGACAAAGAAAGCTTCCCACTTCCATAAAGTCAGGACCGATCGTGTAATCTGCCCCGCCTAAAGTCTCAACTCCTTCTATTTCAAGACGATTGCTGCCGATACCAGAGATTTTCGCACCCATTTTGTTAAGTAGTTTACAAAGTCCAGAAACGTGCGGTTCACTGGCTGCATTGTGAATCACTGTTTTTCCTTCACAGCGACATGCTAAGAGGACGAGGTTTTCTGTGCCCGTAACAGAAGGTTCGTCAAGATATAGCTCGGTGCCGACCAATTTTTCAATAGAACCAACCATCGGATGACCAAATTCTAGTTTAGCTCCTAGAGCTTTTGCACCATCAAAGTGCGTGTCGATACGTCTCATACCAATGACATCACCACCTGGAGGCGGTAATTCGACTTTACCAAAGCGCGAAAGAAGTGGTCCAAGAAGCAGGATAGAAGCTCTCACGTGGGAGCAGAGCTCTTCGTCGGGTTTATAGCTATTAACATTTTTTGCATCTAAAGTGACAACATCCTCTTCATGCCACTCCACTTCGACGCCTAGCTTTTGTAAGATCTCACAAACCGTTAAGACATCTTTTATCCTTGGCATACGTCTTAATGTGACTGGTTGATCGGTCAGAAGACAAGCCATGAGAACGGGTAACGCTTCGTTTTTATTTCCAGAGGGAGTAATAGATCCGCTTAAGGGACGTCCGCCTTCAATAATAAATTTTGCCATGTGAAATTCCTTATTCATTTCTACTGCAGGAGTTCAATGAGATCCTGGCGACTGAGTGTTTTAAAGATCTCTTCATCTTGCTCGAGGAACTTTTTAAAGACAGACTGCTTACTCTGAATGATTGTATCAATCTTCTCTTCTAGTGTTCCTCTCGTTACCATTTTCATAACTTGCACAAACTTTTTCTGACCAATCCTGTGAACCCGGTCGGTTGCTTGATTCTCTTTCGTAGGGTTCCACCAACGGTCGTAATGTATCACCACAGATGCGGCTGTTAAATCAATACCAATACCACCTGCAAGTAAAGACCCGACAAATATTTTGACAGAATCATCCGTTTGGAACTTCTCAATGACCTTGCCTCGGTTTCTCGTCTGGCCCGTCATGACGACGTGACCTATGCCTTCTTTGGTAAAGTAGTTGCGTAGAATCTTGATCATACCGAGATACTGGCTAAAAATAACGATTTTATTGCCTGAGTCGATCGCTTCGTTAATGATTTCTTTTACCACTTCAAACTTGCCACTTTCATACTTTTCATATTTGTCTTCTTCTTTCGTTAGAAGAGCCGGGTGGTCACAAACCTGTTTGAGCAGTTGTAGGGTTGCAAAAACATGAAGGTATGGAATCGGTGACTGGTTGTCAGAAAGTTGATCAAGCAGCGGACGTGCCCGCATTTCGATGATTTCTCTGTAGAGTTTGACCTGTTCTTCAGAAAGATAGCAATGCCGGATATCCTCAACTTTGCTCGGTAAATCATCTAAGACAGCTTCTTTAATTCGACGCAATTTAAAGGGGTAAATGAGCTTCTGAAGAGCGAGTTCTCTTTCAGGGTCTTGTCCATGCTCGATAGGTAATAGAAACTGCTCTTTAAAATAGTCATCAGACCCAAGGTAGCCTGGTACAAGAAAATCAAAAAGATTTTTGAGTTCGCCAAGATGGTTTTCCATAGGCGTACCGGTAAGACAAATACGGATGCGGCTGTTCAGCCGACATGCAGCCTTATAGGTCGCTGTGTTTTGGTTCTTTACATAGTGTGCTTCGTCAAGGACGATAGCATCCCAATTACGCGTTAATAGTCTCTTTATGTCCCTAAGAAGTACTCCATAGCTTGTGATAATCGTGTGGTGATCATCTTCTAGCTTTTCGAATTGCGATAATCTCTTTGGTCCGTGATATTTGACCGGCATTAAGCCTGGCGCAAAATCTTTAACTTTATCCTCCCAGTGGTCAAGAACAGTGGTTGGACAAACGACGAGAAACTTTGCTTCGCCACTCTTCTCTTTTTGAATAGCCGAAAGAAGAGCCATAGCCTGGTGGGTTTTGCCAAGCCCCATCTCATCTGCGAGAAGACCATGCAGTTGATTTTTATAAAGCCACCATAACCACTTCAATCCGAGTTCTTGATAGTTTCGTAAATTCAGGTTGGTTTTTCCGATCTTTGGGGTGGGTCCATCGATATTAAACTCGA
>CAZBDM010000294.1:0-6011 GCA_964490675.1 uncultured Oligoflexales bacterium | reverse complement strand
CTATACGTTCGCGGATAAGGTTAAAACAGATCTCAACGGGCTTGCTTTACAGGCGCCAGATTCACCTAAAAAACAGTTTGGAAAAGAACGTTGCCAAGCAACCGTAGGGAACTGGAAGGCGACTGACAGCTTTGATGCGGTCTTGAAGAGAAATCATGTCTTAAAGCCCATGAAAGCCCCTTTGGTAAAAAACGAACTGAAAATAAAATTTGGCATCGGTGAATATTTATTTTTGAAATGCATCATAGATATGTCTCACTTAAAAAAAGATGGAATGGCTTGGCTGAGCTTACCCAGGTTACCAGGGGAGAGTGCAGTCTTTCTCAATGGCCGTCAGATCATCGAAAACAAGGATGTTGAACAGCCCCTTATTATTTATCCAATACCGCCTCAAATGAGGAAAAACAATGTGGAGCTCATCGCGATTACAAAGGGTGAAGAATCAGCAAGGGGCTGGAATGCAAGTAAGGGACGTCCATATGTTTCAGACAATCACAAGGATATCTTAAATATCAGAAAAGTAGGCTTCTTTTACGATGAGTACTCAAACTACATGATTGGTATTAGCAGTGTATTATTTATCTTGTTTGTCATGCTTTGGATAAGTGGCATTCGTCATTTAGATGTGAGCTTTATGATTATCATTTTGTTTTTGATGATTGTCTCGGATTTTTATGCACTGTTTTTTCACAATATATTTATACCTAACGATCATTTCGATGGCTTTCTATTTTTTTACGCCGTCCCCAAGTTGATCTTACCTTTAGTAGCCTTTTCTCTCTTTCGTATTCGGAATTTAGATCACTGGTTTTATCGATTAAGTCTCCTAAATTTTATCGTTTCCCTAGGGGTGGTATTGGTGATTGGAGTGTTTTACGCAGATTTTTCCAATACATTTGATATAAGTGATTCGTTTCCTCATGTTACTAGCGGTTTTTTGATGATCATTGCAGTCATATATGGGGTGATTCATTTCAAAAAATTTCCTCATTTTAGGCGAGATCGCATTAAGAAAGTCTTGAGTTTATCTTTAGTCTTTGCCTTAGCTCTTTTGATCAGCGGTATTGATGACCTCGGCATAGTCAATCTATTTACAGATGATCTGCAATGGTCATCTATCAAATTTTATATCCCCCACATCGTCGTCTTTTTCTTTGCTGGCTTCCTGATGTACGATCTTGTCATTTACCATCAGTCTTACTTTGCTGAGAAAGCGCGACGCTTGGACATTGAAAAGACTTTTGAAAAGCATCGGGCGATTGCTCAGACGACGCAGATGTTGGCACATGATGTGAGAAAGCCGTTTACGATGCTTAACGGGATTTGCACGATGCTGGAAAAATCGCAGGATAATGAAAAGGCTTACGCTTTGGCGAAGAAGTACCTGCCGGAAGTGAAGAAGGCAGTGCAGGATGTCAACGCAATGATTGCTGATGTCATGGAAATTGATTCGATATCTAAGAACAGTAAGGAGTCTATACATCCTGCAGTTGTTATCAAGCAGGCGGTGGAAGAGCAGTTTCGTGAGCGTGATGCTTTTAAATTCAAGCTCAGTTATCATTTGGTGCCGAGCCTTATGGTGGTTGCTGACCCGGCGAGGCTTAAGAGGCTCCTCGTAAACCTCTTGAGTAACGCTGTGCAAGCGATGAAAGAAGACGGTGAGATTTGGTTTCGTAGTGAACTTGCCGATGACCATAAGATTCAGATGACCGTTGGTAATAGCGGTAGCTATATTCCCAAGAAGATGCGTGAAAATTTATTTGAAGAATATTTTACGTCGGGCAAAAACAAAGGGACCGGTCTTGGTCTAGCGATCTGTAAGAAAATTGTTGATGAGCATGGTGGTGAGATCTGGGTGAGCTCGGACAAAGAGAGGGGTACGGAGTTTCACTTTACGCTGCCGTTGTCAGAGTTAATTTCTACTGAGATGGTCGAGTTACCAAGTAGTAATCGTGCGGTATTTGCACGCCTTCAAGAGCCTTCAAAGAGGGACTTTTTCGGAGGAATCATTGAGGAATCTGAACAACATCTGGAAGCGAAGATTCTCGAAGCGGAAAGTGCAGATCAAGATAAAGTGAATTTGCTTGTCGTGGATGACGAAGAGTTGTATCGTTCGCTGCTTGTGGAGCACATTGTACAATCTGAAGAGTTGAAGAGAAGAATCGTCATACACGAGGCGCGGTCTTCTCAAGAAGCTCTCGATATTGCAAAAAGACACAAACCAGACATCGCTATTATAGATGTTGATTTAGGCAAAGAATCAGATACGGACGGTTTTCATCTTGTTGAAGACTTACGGGCTAGTGGAACACAGACGAAAATATGTGTGCACTCCAATCGTGGAGAATTTGAATGTCAAGGTGAAGCGTTTCATGTCGGGGCCGATCTCTTTATGCCGAAACCGATGGGGCGATCGCACCTTTTAAAACTGATAGCATCGGTAAGATCTAAGTTAAGTTAAAGCGGATAATGAGGTGACAAAATGTTGAAGATGAAGTTGTTAAAGTTACTGTTGACTATTGGTTCTTTTAGCATGGCTCTTGTGGGCTGCGGTGACCAACAGACGCAAGATAGCGAGCTGTCTAGGAGTGGTACCAGAGCGCAACCTCAACAAAAAAAGTCTGTAGAGCCCTTGTCTAGAGATCAAGCCATTGCACTAGCTAAGCAAGGAAAAGCGATTTGTCGTCTGCTTCTTTCGCCCTCTGGTACACCGCCTTCTCTGCGGATCGAGTACATTTACAATTTAGACAAACTGATGGGTTTGTCGCAGATCAATCGAGGTCATACGGGTTTTCTTGTCAATGATAATCTTTCAATTGACCACTTAAAGCCTTATGTAGAAAAGGGCTGGTGTGCCGGCATCTACGGGCATTATTACGAGGCGGGTGGCAGGATTAATAGCCCCGTTGAGCAAGCAAGGCTGGAGATGGGCCCCCCAGACGTGGGTCAACCGGACCCTGAAGGAAGAGCCGATTTTCAAATGTTACCTGACATCATAGCTGCCTTGCAAAATGGTGAACCCGTTTGCCAGTTAAACATGATTCATGCCGAGACAAAACTACGGGTTTCAGTCATTAGCTGGCAAGAAGGAAGATTGCAACTCGATACCGGGAATAAAGTGGACTCTGACGACCCTGAGCGTGCGAGCGAAGAATTAAAGGACACATATAACTGCGAAAAGATATTTGTCACTAATAGTTTAAGTAAGGACGATGTACCTGCCCATATCGAGTTCGTCTTACGAAATCTGTGATCCTCATGAGCGTGTTTCCCAAAAGGCTATTGACACGAATAGCCTTTTTTTTGTTCGGATCTAACCTGCCCTTCCGTATTTGACCAGTAAAATCGATCGACTTTGTCGAACAGGCGAGTGTTAGTCTAGCTTTTAATCCTTGTCTGTCATTTCAATAAAAGTTACCTGTTGACTATTAATTTTAAGAAGTCACTTGCGATGAGTTTTAAAAGCTATTTGGGAGAGTAAAAAGCCATGAAATTGAGACTGGGTGTGATTAAAAACATAGTATCAGCAGCGTTGGTCGCGTCTTCGGCGACAATGATGATGACTGAACAAGCGAAGAGTTACGGACCTCCAGGGTTAGCAGCGGCGGCAATGTTCGGGGGGGTGTCTATGCTTGGCATCGACTTGGCGACCGATACTTCTAAACCAACGATTTTTGTAAATTTAGAGGAACACGGTGAAAAGCCATTGAGATTCGTTATCTCTATTTCAAACTGTGTTTACAGAGAAATTAGACAAGACGATGAAATCATGTATTTGGATAAAAACTGGGTCGGAAGAAGCCCGGGTATGAAGACTTTTTACGAAAATGTCGCCAAAGGAAATTTCTACGCAGATCCCGACGAAACAACAGTCCCCATCCTACCACAGAAAAACTGGTTGACAGCTGCCGGGGGCTTAAAAAACTCCAAAAAAGGCCACACCTTGGAGTATGTGCTACGGTACGTCCACGGTAAATTAGCGCAATGCACAGCCGATTTTTACGGTGAAGAGCATCGATACGACTTAACCGGCGGTCCCGCCCCATACGAACGACTACAATGCGGACGAATTTAAGCAATTCGCTCTTATCGCGCAGTACACCGAACATTTGATCGAAAGCCATCTCTTCTACTATAAAAATCCGACAAAGTTCAGAAGATTTGTCGAAAGATGGATTGAAAACTCTGAGCACGCCGGTGTCAGTTTTGACGAGATCACCGTAGCACAATATCTTGCCGTCCTAGAGGCGAATCATAAATCGAAGTGATACGAGTCAAAGAAATGTCCAGAAACCATCGGGCTCTGGGCATTACAGGCAAGTCAGGTTAAACTTGCCAGAAGAAGCTAAACTCGATGGTTTGTGATTGAATGCGATTTTCATCGCCGGGGAGGCTCAGCAGTGTCCCTAGAAGCCCCTTCTCCTCATGCAATACCAAAACGAATAAAAGAGTCGTAGCGAGCACGCTGGTCACGCTGAGAACCGACAAACCCAACGACTTGATCGATGATGTCTCGGTTGCGAAGAATGCGGTTATGGCCGAGGCCTTGGCTCAAAAGATATTGGCAGTTTGGAATCTGTTTTTTAAGGGCTTCAAAAGCCTTAACAGGTACAATGGCATCGTCTTTATCGTGAATCACAAGAACGGGACCTTGGTGATCGCTTAAGAAGTTTTCCATCATAAAGTCGTTGATGTTAATGGAAAACTTTCGTTCGATTTTGTTACGAAAGTTATTCACTTGACTATCGCTCAATCCAATGGCTTGCGAGAAAGCTTGTACGACATTGCTGAGACGAGTCGGTGCTGCGATACTGACAAATGGCATCGCGGCGAGCTCAGGGTATTGCGATAAAGCATAGGCGCTACTAAATGCTCCGAAACTATGACCGACGATAGCGCTAAACGGTCCGAAGCTTTCTTCGAGTTCTCTGACTATGTCAGCGGCGTCTTTAGCGGTTAAACTTGAAAACGGTGAGTAGCCGTGCCCAGGTAAGTCGAAGCAATGCACCTCAAATCCCGCCTTGTCGAGTGGCAAAATAAATTTAGCAAAGTCGCTGGCGCTTCCCTCCCAGCCATGCACCATCAGTACTTTACGGATCGACTCACCAAACTTGTAGTGGGTGATCTTCTTGCCTGCCACCACCTTGGTTTGTTGGATGGTGCCTTCAGGAAAGAGGTGACCTTTTTTTCTGCGCTTGATTGGCATGGAAAAAGCGACCAATGCGAGATCGACGGCGACTGCTGGATTGATTTTTGAAATAACGCCGAAGGTGGAACGCATCTTTTCTGCTTTCGATCGAACGATCGTGCTATTGTTTGGCGAAATGTTTACTTGTTCAGACATGATTGTCTCCTTCTAAACAGAATATCTTTGGATCAGGCTATCAAAAGACGATTGAAATAATTTTGTTGCTTGTTTGTTTTCGATGGTGCGTAAGTAGATTAAGTGACCCATGATCAGTGAATAAAGTTCAAAAGCCACTGCTTTCTTGTCGATCTTGCTATCAAACTGTTCCTCTTCAACGCAGATGGCGATCGACTTTTCGAGGGATTTGATCAGTGTGGAGGTGTGAAGTTGTAGGCGGTCTTTCACTTTACCGGGTCTTGAATCATACTCGACAGCCGCTGCAAGAAAAGGGCAAGTGCCACCTTGGCCACGCCGATACCAGCTGATCCAATTTTTGACAATTGCTTTCAGGCGTGGAATGCCACGTTCTGTTTTTATCGATTTGCGAAAGACATCATGGCTAAACTTAAAGGCAGCATGATCGAGAATCATCAGGTGCATTTTTTCTTTAGAATTAAAATGAGCGAACAGACCGCTTTTTGACATGCCGACCTCTTTGGCGAGATGGGCAATAGATACCGACTCAAAGCCAATATTGCGCACCAAAGCGAGAGCTGTGTCGAGGATCGATTTTTTCTTTTCTTGGATGGTGGCGTTCATGAGTCCTCCATAGCACGATCGTTCGTATCATAACTTATTTATCGTCAATCTGGAATAGCCCTTT
>CAZBDM010000293.1:4028-6029 GCA_964490675.1 uncultured Oligoflexales bacterium | reverse complement strand
GCCCGATCCCAACGCTTTTCAGTTATCCCTAACGATTAAAAGTCTTAAACACGCTCTCGACAACGAACGCCTAAAATTTGGTCGTTGTGGCTTCTTTTTGAGGCTTGAAGAAAACTTACCGACTAAAAATAGTCCGGTAGATTTTGAGTTTAGCTTTACTGAAGGCGACATCAAAAAGATTTCGGGTAAAGGGTTTATCAGATGGGTCCGCAATCCCGACGATAAAACAGCTCAAGAATTACCCACTGGTATCGGGGTGGAGATCCTGTCACTCGAAAAAGATACTATTCCGGCCTTGATTGAAGAAATCGATTCACTTAAGCCGATCTCTTACATTCCTTCGTCGTAATGTTTTTTCATCCAGTTTTTT
Organism: uncultured Oligoflexales bacterium; assembly: GCA_964490675.1. GTDB lineage: Bacteria > Bdellovibrionota_B > Oligoflexia > Oligoflexales > JAWKNZ01 > CAZBDM01. The sequence goes on along the minus strand of CAZBDM010000293.1, from coordinate 5,659 downwards.
AGGGCTTGGTGGGTATCGTATAACGTATCTTTCAATAGAGGCACAGACTTGTTGGCCTCAGCAGACTCATCTTCGTCAATTTTCTTTTCAATGTCCTTACATAAGTCGACTAATTTGACACAGCCTAATGTACCGGCAAACCCGCAGAGTTTGTGGACTTGATGACGAAGTTCCTGCCAGTCTTCTTGATTGCTGGCTTGCTCTATGGCTTCAAGATGTTCTGTGGACGTTGAAAAAAAGGCCATCGTCTGATGTTTTAAAAAACCTTTAGCCCCTTGTTTTTCGATTTTTAAAATACTTTCAATCATCTCTTCTCTTAAAAGATTGGCTGGCTGCGATGACATGTTTCCCTCTCTCCAGTTACTAAAAGGTATTTAAATGTATCATTTAAAGACCGGTTCATTAGTCACAGGTCAGAAATGATTGAACCTAGATGGAATTTTTTCCATCCTAACAAATTAACAATGACAAGGCTATAGGTGGAGTTTTTTGTCGAAGCTAAAATCTTTCAACGGTCGACCGATAGACTGATGGTAAATCTAAAGTTTTTTTACAAATGGTAGAACTATGGAATGGACCTACTTGCTTGTTGATTTCACGGAAGAGGGGATCTCAAAGGAAGATCTTTCTCACGATCAACTGACTCAAGGCTTCGCAATGACACTGAACGTTGTTGACGATGTTGATGAGGCCATCATGTCCTTGTCTTCAGGAGCTGTCGGAGCGATGTCGGTGTTTACCGACGATTGGACCAATGATGTTCAGAGCGTTTTCAAAGCGTTTCATACGCGGGTGGGTTCGCTACCTGACCTACAAACGGTCATCTGTGACGATCCAAGTCCAAACTTTCTGATAAAAGCCTATGAATTTGGTGTCGAGTCTTTCATCGCAATAGAAAGTTGGCAATCTGAAGTCAATGAGCTGGCAAAGACCGCAAGCGATGTCCTAGCTGATAAGAACTCTACAGAATTCAAGAGCTTGAAGATCACTTCAATGATCAGAAAAGGTGATCAGGAAGATATAAAAAAGGCATCCGAGGAGATTGCCGAACTTGCCGAATATGATTTCAGAGCGGCCTACGCTCGCGGTCGTGCTTATGAGGCGGTCGGAGAATTTAACACTGCTCTTGGTCAATACCAACAGGCGCAAGAACTCAATAAAAAGTTCCGTCCTATTTCAAACAGTTTAGGAGAAACCCACCTTATTTTGGGTCAATATGACGAAGCTGTAGCTATTTTTGAAAAGCTTGAGCGCTCCAACCCCTACGATGTTGATCGCAAGATTCATCTGGCTTCAGCTTATCTCGAAAAGAAAGATCTCAAAAAGGCAAAAGAGTTTATCAAAGCCGCTTCTGAACTAAGCCCAAATCACCCACGTGTCACGGAAGCAAAAGCACAGGTGATGCTTGCCACAGGAAAAGTCGGAGAAGCTTTCAAGCTTATGGATCAGCTGGAAGACGTCGGACCTTACTTCGCTTCCAAACTTAATGAAATGGGTGTCCGCTTATCGCAGGCTGGCAAAGGCAAAAGCGCCTTGGCACTCTATAAAAAAGCCCATAAAATCGTGCGTCCCGAACTTAAATACAAAATTAGTCTCAATTCAGCTTTAGCGTGTCGCCGTATGAAAAACTA
>CAZBDM010000293.1:0-4018 GCA_964490675.1 uncultured Oligoflexales bacterium | reverse complement strand
AAACTATGAACTAGCACTTAAGTATGTGGCTCGCTGTAAAAAAGAATTTGGAGGTTCTTTCGAAAAGATCGCTAAAATTGAAGCGGTCCTTCTAAAGGCTATGGCTCAACTCAAGAAAAAAGCAAGCTAGGTCTCAGATGACTTTGCTGCTTGAGGGCCGAAATGACAAGCAAGTACGCTAAAGGATTATCTCGCCATACTGTCGTTATTATCGTAAGAAAACGAGAGCGGGTCATTCCTTTGCAGATGATGCTTGAAAAACAAGGCTTTCGCGTTCTTCTCGCTCTTTCTATCTATGATGGTCTCAACTACATAGCGCAAGAGATGCCTCATCTGGTGATCACAGAGTCAACTCTCAGTGATGGAAATGCATCGTCACTATTTGATCGGGTTAACAATCACCAAATTTTAAAGAAGACCCCAATCATTGTCAGTTTGCAGAGTAAAACAAAAGAGGAACTTGTTGCTGCAGGTCAAAAGAAGTACGCCGGAGTCGTCCTTGCTAAATCAGAACCTAAAGCCATCCTTGCCAAGATCTTACAGGTGATATCAGGTCGATCAATCATTTCACCCTATTTTATCCCAGCAGAACAATTAGATATCACACCGAAAGTCAGCCTTTTAGCTGAGGCGAAAATTTGTGGTATGTCCGGAGAGCACTTTGTGACGCGATCACAGATAGAATTAGATAATAGCAGCAAAGTATTATGTGTCCCCTTTCGCAAAGAGTTAGGTCCAGTAATGGTTTGCTTGCCGACTAATATCAAGAGTGACCAAGGTATCTTCAATCTTTTTCCTATTGAACGAACGGTTGGGTCAGGACGGAAATGGATTAGGCAACTCGAAAAGTTGCAGCATCTTGACGAACAAAAAGACGGGAAAAAGCGGACGGTTCTCTTATATGAGCCAAGAATTGAAACGTTTATGCAGTTTCGAGACATTTTACTTGGCTACGATATCGATGCGGTTCATGCAAATGATTTGAAGAAACTCAGCACATTGATGCATACTGCCCTCGAAGATTTTGGCTGTATTTATTTAACGGAACTAGTTAATGACGCCAGCAGCATCGAGCTGATGAAATATTACTCGCAACTGCCCGAAGAGAAAAAACCTCCCATGATCATCGGCACGACGGCCGCGCAAACCCGGTCTTCAGATCATAATCGGTTTATCCGTAAACCTTTCGGTATGGGGGTTTTCTTGGATATGTTGGAGTCGGCCTTAGCCCACCGTAATCATAAGAAGGTGGTAGTAGTCGATAATGACGACCCTGCCAAAAAAATCTTTTACCAAGCACCGGCAAAACTACTTGGGCTTGATGAGTCAGGAGGTGTCCTGGAAATTGCATTTCCCATCGGTGCTGGCTCTCGCCTGCGTATAGAAAACGACTTTCTCAATAAAGTTTGGGATGAAAATGCGATTATCAGAGTCGTCCATTCTCAGCCTTCGCCACAATCGAACAACAAGTTTCAAGTATGTTTTGAAGCAGTCGGTGTTGGTATGTCGAAAAGCAAATATTATGCAAATCTCATCAACAAGATCAATACAGTGAGAAAAGTCGAGGCCGCAAGTTAAGGATTCCCGAACATACATCATCGACTGCGTTTCATGTGCGCACTTATCTTGACAATCCAATTCATAACAGTGAGGGCGGCGGTTGACATCAATGCGAGTCTTACCACCGGATAACGAAGACTTGTCAACGGTCACTCGACGACTGATGAACGAGCTGCTAGACATCACATGAGATGAACTTGTAGGGAGATGATTTGTGGGGAAATTTGTCAAGTCAGCTATGTGTCAGGCGTTGCACGCTGAAGTCTTAACCCTAGAGAGCAGTAGTTCACGAGGATTTGCTGGTCTACATTTGATTGGTAATGTATCGGAAGTCTGTCGAAATGGTTTGGAGAGAGCTAAAACAGCTTTGGAGTCGATAGGGTTCGCTTTGCCGAATAGGAAGATCGTTATCAATATTGCTCCTGCGGAATTAAAAAAAGACGGTAGTCACCTTGATTTAGCTATGGCTTTAAGTCTTTTAATGGAGTGTAAAACCGAACCTCCTGCTATTGATTTAAGGCGATGGCTATTTATAGGCGAACTAAGTCTTTCGGGAGAAGTTAGACCGGTAAAATCTATAGTGACCTATCTTAGTACCGCTTTACAGGGAGGTTATGATGGTATTGTTATGTCTAAAGAAAGCCTTAGTGATCTACATTATATTTGGCAAAGAATGAGTAACGGTCCGCGAAAGATAAGACTGATAGGACTGAGTCATCTCGAATCAGTATCTCGCTTTGTTTGGCAAGGTAAAGCTGAAGAGTCACATAATGAATTATTGAGTAAAGACTCAGCTTATTCGAAGCTAGAGGGATTTCAACTCAAGCCTAATTTTGATGACATGGTACTTAGTCAAGAGTTAATAAAACTTGCCGTGACAGTTTGTGCAGGCAATCATAGTCTTTTTTTAACCGGCTCACCAGGAGCAGGAAAGTCGATGTTTGCCGCAAGGTTGACAAGTATCATGCCCGATCTGGAGGAAGAAGAGCATTGGCAGTCGCTTGCCATCCATTCAAGCCATCAACTGCGTGCGGATCCTCATCTGATTGTGGGAAGGCCACCTTTTCGCAGCCCTCACCACCAGGCCAGTGCCGCGGCTGTTTTAGGTACGGCAAAATCTCCTGGAGAGCTACCCTTGGCGCATGGCGGTATTTTATTTCTCGATGAGTTTCCTGAGTTTCGACGCGATATTATTGAGGGGTTAAGAGAACCCTTAGAGTTATCTGAAGTGAGGATTGCTCGCGCTGGAGGTAAGACAAAATGGAATGCTAAGGTCACCCTTATTGCTGCTGCTAACAATTGTCCCTGTGGGTGGCTTGGCAGCCAGAAAAAACTGTGCAACTGTCCAACATCAAAAATTCAGGCATATAAAAGGAAAATTTCAGGTCCTATCTTAGATCGTATCGATCTTCACTTTAATATGCCTGAGGCTAGACAAGTAGAAAAAGCGATATTCGGTCACGCTGCTGACTTACAAGGCCAGACCTTACATCTGGCAGAGAAAGTAAAAAAGGTAAGAGCCTTTGGCGCGTCTCGAAATAGAAAATTCAATAAACGACTTAACCATGAATTAAATGCAACCGACCTCATGCCCGCTTCAGGCTTAGATGAGAGGCAGTTTCTCGCCCTCATTGAGCCTTATACAAAAGTTGCGACCAGTAAAAGATCTCTTATTCGATCGATAAGAGTGGCGCGTACCATTGCTGATATCGAAGATTGTCATCAATTGAAAAAACACCATTTACAACAGGCATGGCTATGGCAAAAAGAAAGTGCCGCAAAGATGCGAGGGGATGAAGCTTATGGAATCGTATGACTTCAGGTCTTGATAAAGGCAATCATACGACTTGGGAATTCAGCACAGTTCTCCTTATCACTGAGCCAGCGGCTGAGTTCTTTATGGATTTTTTCTGCGGAAAAGTAGTGTCCCGAACGCTCTAGAATCATGCGCAGAAGGATCATGATCTTGACAAATGTCTTGCCGTTTTTTTCTGGCCTGTAGACGATGGGCAACTGTTCGTCGTAATAGACTTTAAGGCGTAGTTGAGTCGCATAAGATTTCATATCTTCGTAGTTTTCAAATCGGTTGTTGTCTTTTTCGTGAAAGAGATCGACTTTAGATAACATGTCTTTAACGGTCTTCATGCGAGTCGAAGATTTAAAAGCTTCAATGTCATCTTCAATGAGAAAGAGCATGCGGTCTGATTCCAGGAGGTCGCTACAGTGACCGAGGAACGCTCGTGGATCTTTGATATCTTTTGTCACATACCTTGCAAAGATGCTATCGAAGGGCTTTTTGTGAAAGTTGTAGATACTTCTATGGAGCCAAGTTATGTCGCTTTCAGGGAACTTCTTACGGGCTAATGCAAGTTGCGAGATATTGTTGTCAAGGGCAATGAAATTTTTATCAGGAAATTTGTCTTTAACTTTTTCTGTAAAAGAACCGCTTCCACACCCA
>CAZBDM010000292.1:907-6042 GCA_964490675.1 uncultured Oligoflexales bacterium | reverse complement strand
GGGATTTGGTGAGAAGGATATTATTAAAGGTCTCAATTTGGCTTTAATGAATGGTGATAGACTGGGGCTTTTAGGCGCAAACGGAAGCGGAAAAAGCACCATTCTCAAGTTGATTGCCAAAGAAATCGAAGCCGACAGAGGTAAAGTCGAGTATCGTCGCGATCTACAAGTGGTTTATTTCGATCAGCAGCGTGATCAGCTTCATGGCGATTGGACGCTAAAAAGAGCCTTAAGTGACACGGGAGATTCGGTGATTTATCGCGATAAACCCGTACATGTTGTGACTTGGGCGAAACGATTTCAGTTTAAACCTGACCAACTCGATCAAAAAGTAGCGCAGCTATCTGGAGGCGAACAAGCCAGGGTATTGATCGCGCGTTTAATGTTAAAGCCTGCTGATGTCTTACTTCTTGACGAGCCGACCAATGACTTAGATATTGATACTCTCGAAGTCTTAGAAGAAAGCTTGATTAATTTTAATGGCGCCGTTGTTTTAATTAGCCATGACCGATATTTGGTCGACAAGATTTGTACGGATCTCATAGCGCTTGATGGCAAGGGAGCGCATCAGCACTTTACCGGTTATAGGCAATGGGAAAACCACTTCAAGAAAACCGAGCTGAAGAAGCAAAAATCAGACACACCAGCATCAAAAAAGACTGAAAAAAAATCTTCGAAACAGAAAAAACTCAGTTACAAAGATCAGAGGGAGTATGACATGATGGAGGCCAAGATCCTCGAATGGGAAGAAAAGCTTGATGATTGCCAGAAGAAAGTGGAAGATCCTGAAATTGCTACAAAATCTGAAGAGTTGAGACAGGCTTACAACGATTTGGAAACCGCCCAAAAAACCCTTGATGAGCTATACGGACGATGGGCTGAGCTGGAAGAAATTAAGTCTCAAATTTAGGAGAGAATAAGCTTTGAAAACTTTGATTGTTATCCCGACTTACAACGAAGAGGAAAATATTCTTTCCCTGATGGCGACTGTTTTTGCAGTTGTACCCGATGTTTCGATTCTTTTTGTCGATGACAATAGTCAAGATGGAACTCAGCAAAGAATAGCTGAGGTTCAGGAGAAATACCCGGGTAAGATCGATATCCTCAAGCGAGCTGGTAAACTTGGTCTTGGTACGGCCTATATTGAAGGCTTTAAGTGGGGACTCAAAAGAGATTTCGACGTTTTTATCGAAATGGATGCCGACCTTTCCCACGATCCAAAATATCTTCTCGACTTTTTGTCTGAGATCGAAAGATACGATGCTGTCTTTGGAAGCCGGTATATCAGCGGTGGCGGGACGAAAAACTGGAGTTGGATGAGAAAGTTTATAAGTGTTGGTGGTTCTATATACGCGCGGACAATTCTCGGTATGACTCAGAGAGATCTAACCGGTGGATATAATGCTTGGCGAAGATCGGTTCTTGAGTCTGTCGACCTTGATGATATCCGGAGCGAAGGCTATGCGTTTCAAATTGAACTGAAGTACCGTTCCCACTTGCTGGGCTTTCGTTTAAAAGAAATTCCAATAATTTTTGTAGACCGCAGAGCTGGATACTCTAAAATGTCCCATAAGATTGTAATTGAGGCTATGATGAGAGTTTGGACGCTGCGCTCGATAAAAAGACGTATTGAGATGGCTTATCAGAAAAAGACCGAAATAGAAGCCGGTACAGTCTCAAACTCCTAATAGACGGAGCGATGATGGAAAAAAAATTAAAAAACGGTTTTGAAAAAGCCAAAAAAAAGGCGGAAGATATTCTCAACGATCGCTACGCGACCGAGGCTCTTCTTGATGAAGCCTATAAAAAAGCCAATGAACAGAGCTCCACATTTAAAAAGGTAAAAAACGACTTCGCAACTCTGCTTCGCATGCTGCGTGCTTGGGTGGGTGGAGAATACAAGAAGATTCCTTGGCGTGTTCTTGTCATGGGGATTGCTGGTCTTGTTTACTTTGTTAATCCCATGGATGTCATTCCAGACTTTATCGCAGGTTTTGGCTTTATTGACGACTTGACAGTTATGGGTTTTGTGTTGGCTTCTATGAAAGGTGATTTAGAAGATTTTCGTAAGTGGCAAGATGCAAAAAAAGACTCTTCAGACATGGCTTAGCCTGTGACCTACTCGGCCCTAAAGAACCGAGATTGCCACGAACCTTGTTCAAAAACAGTCAAGACGACCGAAAAAAGGCGGTTCTTTTTGCTCCTCAAAACATTGTCCTTTGTCAAAACAGAGAAGCATCGGAATTGGTTTCTTTATGATTTCTTCAAAGTTGTGTTTAGGATCAAAATCAATACTTCCCTGCCAATAAAAAGCCTCTGATTTGGATAGATATTCACCATGTTTCGCGACTACTGCCTCAAGACCTTTCCTAAAATCTGTTGTTAAGCAAAAGGCCTCATCAAGGAAAAAGTGATCGTTTCTAATCAGTCCGCTAAAGTAACCGACCGACTGATTATGTTCGTCGAGGAGGATATAGTCTTCGGTTATATTAATCTGTCGGTAAAACTTCCACGATTCCTTGTCGCGACTTATAGACAGGTGCTTGTGCTTTGTTCTTTCTCTAAAGAGAGAGAACATAAAATCTAGGTCACTATCGACTGCTTTTCGATATTTATACTGAGTGGGTTCTACCTGAAGTTTGAAAGAAAGACGTTTTACCGCATAAGCCTTAAAACCAAATGACTCGTAAAACGGCCTACCGATATCGCTCCATAAAAATAGCCCAGAAAAGCCGAGTTTTTTTGCATAATCGATCGTGCTTTTGATGAGCTTTGTCGCGAAGCCCTGCCCTCGCAACTTTTCTTCTGTATAGACCGCCCCAAGTCCTATAAAGAGCTCATGCTGTGAGTGTAGATTAATTTTTGTTTGATAAAGCTTTACAGAACTTAATAATTGTGTGTTGTCATCGAGTAAACCGAAATACTTGATAAGGCTTGAATGGTGATGAAGTCTATCTTGTAAAATATCAATACGGTCACTCAGACTTAAGCCATCTGACCAAAGAGAGTGACTGACTGTTTGGGCTTTTTCAATCTGTTGGTCTGAGAGTTGACAAAACTGCACAAAAATACCTGTTAGTGACGTCCCTTCTGATACCTTTCTCTTTGTTCTTGGTACTTTCTCGCAGCAATTTCAGCAAGGTTTGATCGTTCACTTGTTTGCAGCGCGACGTGCCCTGAGCTTAACTCATCAAGAAAGAGGCCTGTCAGTTCTGTAAATCCGCTCGTATGGATACTCAGATGAGGGACATCGATTTGTTGCCAATTACCGACAAAGATGACTTTAGTGCCGCGACCCGCCCGAGTAAGTATGGTTTCTACGAGGACGGAATCGAGGTTTTGTGCTTCATCGACGATAATGATCTTTCTTGAGATCGAGCGTCCTCTGATAAAAGATATTGGTTGGATTTTAAGGTAATTCTCTAGAACCCACTTTTTACTATACATAGGAGATGGGCCTTCTTCAGAAGTTTGAGGCTGTCTTGGCGGTCCCCGTCTTCTTTTGCCTTTGCGGCGCCCCCTTGTTAACTCTTCTTCGGCGTCGTTATAAGCTTGCTCTAAGGGACCTCTAGATTGTTGTCTGATAAAATTGTCCAGCCATCCATCTTCCTCTAGAAGTGTATAGACCTCGTCGAGATTGTCGTACAGTCCAGCAAGGAAGGGGCCAAACTTTTCTTCAACACCGCCAGGCATGGCACCGGGATCCTTTCCTGTTGGGCTAATATCTCGCACGAGTAGGATCTGATCATAAAGTGGTCGTTTGGCAAATACCGATTGACCAAGAGCAGCTGCCAGAGCAAGAAAGGTCTTACCTGTACCGGCCCTACCCTCGAGAGTAATGACATCAATACGGGGATCTAAGAGAAGGTCCATGGCCATCGCTTGTTCAGGGTTTTTAGGTCTTATGGGTAAGGGGAATTGATCAAGATTTGCAAGGACTCTAAACTCATCTGGTTTTTTGTGGTAACGACCAATAAGGGGGGGGGTTCCTTCGCTTCTTAGAACAGCAAATTCATTGGGTTTCCAGTCATCGTGCGGAAGGACAGAAGGGTCAAGAGTGCCTTCACTACGAAAATCTGCGATTACGCCGCTGTCGACTTCGAGTTCATGGTAACCCTTGTATTTTATGGTTTCGATGGCATCGGTTTCTTTAAGAGAATAGCCAGTAACTTCTACCTTTAGGACATTGGCTTTGATCCGCAAATTTCGATCTTGAGAAACAATAATAACGTCATGATCTTGTTTCTGGTAGTGACGAGCGTAATTCAGAATATCGTTATCGGCTTCTCCGTTTTGTAGTGCTTTTGGTAATTGGCTTGCTATGTTCTCAGTGGGAACAATGAGAACTGTGTTGTCGTTAACTTGAAATCCTGATTTTGTCGGGGTTTCCATAATTTGCTCAAGTATTCTAGAAATCTTGCGTGATCCTACGCCGCGGGAGTTGCGTTCTCTTTTGAATGAATCAATTTCTTTTAATACTTCAAGAGGAAGCACGATAGTGGCTCCTGGAAACCGAAAGATAGCTTCGGGCTCCTCAATCAGGACGTTGGTATCAAAAATAACCGTTTTACCCGTCCAGTCGCGTCCTAGAAATGACTCTTGATCTGTTTCCGCTAGTGAGGCTTCACTAGCTTCTTGTTCGCACTTGTCAATGACATGACCTTGTGCAGATAAAGGTACAGAAAAGAACTGTAAAATAAATCCTAAAGACAGAAATATATAAAAACTATGCCATGCCTGCCTAGGAGAACTAAGTTCCAAGAGCATAAACTTATTTCCTTTTTATTTTTGGTTGCGGGCGGAAGGTACATGATTTCATGAACGGATGCAAAATTTTTTTTCTTATCTGTTGTGCATTTGCTGTTTGTTGCGCAACGACCTTGCATGTTATTTCTTTGCTGTAGAGCTTTAGCGTTACATATAGTTGCGAGAATGGGGGAGTCTTTTGTCCCTTACTTTCTTTAAGGTTTCTTTATCGGATCGTCCCATTTGTACGACGTCGGCCTTTTGTGGTTGAGGTTCATAGATTTGTTTGACGAGAATCGAATGAGAAGATCGATCTTTTTGCAAACGACCACCTGCGCAGATAAATGATTGACGGTCGATAATCGTCATATAACGCTCGTAAACATCTG
>CAZBDM010000292.1:0-897 GCA_964490675.1 uncultured Oligoflexales bacterium | reverse complement strand
TTTCGTCTTCTAAGGTAAAAAACACCATGCCTTTTGCTGATGGTGGTGCTTGTCTAACGATAATCATACCGAATACGTGGACGAAACGGTTTTCAGGAATCGATGGTAACGACTGAGCAAGATTGATTTTGTTCTTTGGAACTTGGTAACTCCAGAACTCATCTTTAACGATAAAGCTAGGGTGATCTCCCAAAGAGACATTGCTTGCTGAAAAGTCTAACTGTAATCGTTCAAGACTGGATTCTTTACGAAATGACACCGATTTCTCGACTTCTTCAATGTGCGGACAATGAGGGGCCGCTTCTGCGCTCCACATCGCTTGTCTGCGACTGATATTAAAACTATGCAGTGCATCAGCAGCTGTCAGTGCGACAAGATCGTGGCGGTAAAGAGGTGAAGTCTTGAGAAAGTGCTCGAGACTTTTCCACTGGCCACCTACTTTGCTTCTTTTCTGCAATAGTTTTTCGCTGGCAGATTGACTAAAGTTATTGATCAGGCGCAAACCTAAACGAATACCGTAAACAGCGACTTTTCTTTCCGGTGCGATATTTTCCAGGCTGCAGTCATATTGGGAGTTATTAACACAGATAGGAAGAATCTTTACACGCGCTCTCTCGGCCGCTTGAATCAGGGTGTAAGGAGCATAAAATCCCATCGGTAGTGAGTTGATTAAGGCAGCAAAAAAAGCTGCTGGATAATGGCATTTCAACCAACTAGATGCATAGGCCAAAAGCGCAAAAGAGACAGCATGAGACTCTGGAAAGCCGTACTCAGAGAATGCTTTCATTTGATCAGAGATCTGTTTGATAAAAACTTCATCGATACCGTTCGCGCGCATACCTTTGATGAGTTGTTTAATATAAGGAGAGAGATCGCCCTTTACCTGCCAGGCACTCA
>CAZBDM010000291.1:3083-6064 GCA_964490675.1 uncultured Oligoflexales bacterium | reverse complement strand
CGAGCCTGAAACATCAGAGTCCAGCGAAATCAGCGATGATGAAGCAGCACGACTGCTTGCCGAGATGGACTCTCCTTCCGACTCCTCAGCCGATGAAGAAGAGGAAGAAGATGAAACACTCGCGATGCTTAAGAAAATAGAAGAAGAGCGTGCCAGCACCACTTCAAGCGACCAAGAAGATGTCGAAGTCAGCGCTCCCCACGAGACTGCCGCTCTTTCCGAGAATCACCTTGAGACGGAAGAAGTCGAAGAGTTCGGTAACAGCGAATTTTCGAACGACCCTGACATGATGAATGATTTTCTCACCAACGCTGACGAACTTATGGAAACCCTCGATGAGCAGGTTCTCGCCTTAGAAGCAGACCCGACCAATAAAGAAACCATCGAGGAAATCTTTAGAGCCGCCCACACCTTAAAAGGTGCTGCTGGAATGTTTGGGTTCAAAGCCATCGAGCGCGTCATGCATCGCATGGAAAACTTTTTTGACAAAGTCAGAAAAGAACAACTGGTTGCAGATTCCGACTCAGTTGATGTCATTCTACAGGCTATGGATGTTCAAAAAGTTCTCCTAGAGGCGGTTCGCGAAGGAAAACCGAGCGGTACAAAGACAGCTCCTATGATCACCAAACTAAATCAGATTTGTGCCGGTCAGAAACCTATCAACAGTCAAACGCCAGCCAAAAAAGAAGCCGCTCCTTCTGATGCCCAGTCTTCAGGTAAAGAAGTCAAAGGGGCAGAAAGCGCTCCTCAGAAAAAGGGCAAAAAAGAGACCTCGACCATTAGGGTCGATCTGCAAAGACTCGATGCACTTGTCAACCTCGTCGGAGAGCTTGTTATTGATAGAACCCGCTTCGCAAATATCGAAGAAGAACTGCGGACAAAAGCTCCTGAAATCAAAATGGCCAATAATATGACGGAGACCGTCCAGCTTTTTGGCCGTCACATGAACGAGATTCAAGATATCATCATGAAAGTTCGAATGGTTCCGATTGGCAACGCGTTTAATAAGTTTTCCCGTATCGTGCGTGACTTAGCGCGCCAATTAGGCAAAGAGATCGATCTATTTATAGATGGAGAAACAACCGAGCTTGATAAGACACTCGTCGAACAAATTGGTGATCCGCTGGTCCATTTGATTCGTAATTCATGTGATCACGGTATTGAAATGCCAGAGGACAGAAAAGCTGCCGGTAAATCATCTCGCGGCAGTATTCTTCTTTCCGCTAGACAAGAAGGCAACCAAATCATTATCACAATAAAAGATGATGGCAAGGGCATTCCTCCCGATATCATTAGACGTAAAGGTATCGAGAGAGGACTCATTTCGGAAGATGAGAATCTCACCGACCAAGATATTTTTGCTTTGATCTTCGAGCCCGGCTTTTCAACGGCCAGCGCAGTTACCAACATTTCAGGCCGTGGTGTCGGTATGGATGTTGTAAAGAAGCAGATTTCAAAGTTAAAAGGGATCATCGATATCGATAGTAAGCTCGGTCATGGTACGACAATCACAATTCACCTGCCATTAACACTAGCGATCTTACAGTCGCTCCTGGTCAAATCCGATCGTGATATTTTCGCTATTCCACTTGCATCCGTTGTTGAATCCCTACGGATTCATCCTTCTGAAATCCAAAGAGTCGGTGAGACGGAAGTCATTCGACGCCGTGACCGGGTGCTACCGTTACTTTACTTAAGTGATGCGATGGAGCTATCTCGACGCAAAAACGACTTTTGGTACGACCGCAATGAAACCCTAAATACTGCACGCGCAGAAAAGCTAGCCAATCGTAAAGAAGAAAGACTTTTCGTTGTCGTCGTCGGATCTGCTGGGCGTCGCTTTGGAATTGTCGTCGATAGTCTTCTTAATCAGCAAGAAATGGTGATTAAATCACTTGGCAAGATCATGTCAGATCTACCTTGTATTGCTGGCGGCTCTATCCTGGGTAATGGTGAGGTTGTGCTTGTCCTCGATATTCAAGAACTCGATGAAACCTTTAGAACAAAGTTAAGACAGGCAGCGTAAGTAAGAGGAAAAAAGACGATGAGTCAATTTAACAACAACTTTATGACTGTAGATCAAAGTAAAGATACCGAAGGTGGTCTTTTTGCCATTCGTGGCAGTCTTGATGGTGAAGTCGAAAAAGAATTCACCGAGAAGGAACAATTTATTGGACTAAAAATCTCCGAGGAAGTCTTCTTTCTTCCCATCTCAGTGGTCAACGAAATCATCATGCTGCCTATCATCACATACGTACCTCAATCACCTAACTTTATCGAAGGTGTCATAAACCTAAGGGGAACCATTCTTCCGGCCATTAATGTCAGAAAAATGATGGGACTTCATCGCGGTGAAGTGACTTCGTCAACCCGAACGATCATCGTTCGTCACGAAAACATGCCGTTCGGATTGATTGTCGATGGCATCACCTACGTCGTTTCATTGTTACCGTCTGAAATTGAAAACCAAAGCCTCCCTGGAAAAAATCTCGGTACCGATCTGATCACAAGGATCAGTAAATTCGAAGACAAAGTTATTGGAATTCTTGATTTATCAAAAATCGTCGCGACTGCTGCCGAAGGAAAACTTCCGGAAGAGAGCGAAAACTCCGACAGCTAGAGCGCAAACTTCGCTTTATTTTACCGCCTTTTTCCCCTAACCTATGGGTGACATGGTCCTTCATTATTGAAAACCGATGGATAATTATTCTCATCTTCTTAGGGGAATACGATGAAAAGAGTCGTCTTCAATCAAAAGGGTGGAGTTGGTAAAACTTCGATTACCTGTAACCTGGCCTCTTCTTTTGCTCATTTAGGTCGCAAAACCCTCGTGATCGATCTCGACTCACAGGCTAACACGACTCATTACTTGTTAGGCAATCAGGACCTTTCCAAAAAAAAGACGATCTCCGATTTTTTTCAATCGACGTTAAGTTTTAAACTTTTTAAGGATTCCTTAAAGGAAGCTATCGTTGCCACCG
>CAZBDM010000291.1:0-3073 GCA_964490675.1 uncultured Oligoflexales bacterium | reverse complement strand
CGAGCATCAAAACCTCTGGGTCGTTCCTTCTAGCGCTGGACTAAGTGAGCTTCATTCGAAACTTGAAAGTCGTTATAAAATCTTTAAATTGTCCCAGGCTGTTTCAGAGGCCATCGAAAGCATGGGGTTTGAAGAAGTCTTACTTGATACTCCGCCGGCTCTCAATTTTTATAGCATGAGTGCGCTTATGACAGCTGACCGCGTTCTTGTTCCCTTTGATTGTGACGCCTTCTCTGCCAAAGCTCTTTTAGAAGTAGCCGATATTATCGAAGAAGTGTCTGATGATCACAGGCCAGAACTTTCTATTGAAGGTGTTATTATCACTCATTTTCAAGCCCAAGCGAAGCTACCAAAAGAAAATATTGATGCATTGATGAGTCAGGGCTTTACGATACTTTCTCCTTATCTTTCCTCTTCAATTGTTATGAGAGAAAGTCATGCCCTTAAGTTACCACTTATTTATCACAAGCCAAGTCACAAACTAACCAAGGAATATCTCAGTTTAGCTGAAAATTTATTAGGCAAATTGGTATCAACAAAAAAGACAAAATCTCGAAAACAGCAAAAAAAGCAAGACGCGCAACCAACGGTTTAGCGTATCTATTTAGTCTATTCGCTTAATCGAGATTTTTTTCTTCAAGATAGGTCAGCACCGTCTCCGTGACTTCGGGAATAAATGCTGATAAAGTGAAGATTTCATTAATTCCTAACTGAGCCTCAGTTAAGTCTTGATCAGACAAAGATTCACATAACCCTACGTAGTCAAGTGTATCAAACAGGCAGGCTCGATAGATACGTGATTCCATCTGAGGCCACAACTCAACAAAGTGACTAATGTCAATTGGTGATATTGTTCTATAGATATTCTGGATGGCCGTTAAATCTTGGTTTTTCAGTGCTTCAGACAGAGGAGAGTTTCCTCGCAGAAGCTTACCGATTGTCGTTTCACTTGCCATCAATACTTTATCAAGCTCTTTAAAGAATGGAACAATTTCATTTTGTAAATCCAAATGAAGAGGCACGTAATAGTTTAGCTTTAACGCCCAGTAAACTCCTAAGACTCGATGGGTGAAGTGACTTAATGGTTTCGATTGATAGAATGCATGATCTATATAAAAAGTCCTCGTATTGAGATCGAAGAAAATATGCTTCTCTAATCCATCAAGCGATTTAAATTTCATTTGTGCTTGCTCTAAGGCCTTATGGTAGACTCCAAGACCACTCTCTTTTAGCAATCCTTGGTCGAAGCTCATATCCTCAGTTATGCTATCTTTTTGGGCTGCCGGAACACCCGACGCTGTTAACAGGCCTTCAATTGTAAATCTTTGGTTAAAGATTCGTGTCATAGTCGGGACGAGAAGTAATAAAAGCTCGTGAAGAGGATTAAAGACTTGACCCTTTCTATCAGCTTGTAGGATGCGCTTGCTGCTAGGAATCTTATACTCGCCATTTCCTAGACCCCGCCAAACAGGCCATTTCCAGGTTTTAAGAAGGTCTTGCTGACCCATTTTTAAAGAAAGCATCTGTAAGGCAAGATGTTGTTCGAGCAACTGTCCACTTTCCTGTGAGCTCAACTTTTCTAAGAAGTCACCTTGTGGCTCTTCTGAGAACATAATCTCTTTCCAGTCACCTGAAATAATATCATAAAGCATTGTGGCTGCGGGTTGATCTTGATCGGCAACTTGATTGGTATCTAGAGAAACAATCTGAGTCGCTCCCTCAAAAGAAGAAGGATTATCTACAACTGTTGCGTCTTCCGCCTGTTTGAGCTCCACTTGATCAATGACACCGTGTTTCTCAAGCGTAATTTTGCTATCAGTGATCGTCGTCGTATCATTTGGATTTCCATCAGTACCCGTCACCACAGTTTCATCGATATTCATCGACGGCAGTGCATTAATTTGAGTTGCTTTTATCGCTTCGTCTTCTTCGTCATCAGGTTCGATGACTCGTTCCTCTTCAATATTGAACTTGATCGCTCCTGATCCATCAAAAGCTCCAGGGGCTGGTGGCAATTCTCTTGGGGTTTCACTGATGTTTATGACCTGTGTTGCTTCTTCTGACATCGCTACAGCGCCTGGGACAGGAGGTAAGTTTGCACTATTTCCTTTGTTATTTCCGCCGAGTGCCATTTCGAGTAATTTTTTCTGCATCTCATCCATCGAAAAGTCGATTTTTGAAGAGACATTTGAAGCAAATTTAGCACTCTGTGGCGTTTCTTCGTCTTCACTGACAGTTGGCTTTGGTTTTGGCGGTGGAATCTGAGGTAAGACTCCTTTAAGTGCGTCAAGTATCAGCTTAGACATTTCATCGACAGAAGGGATTTCTTCGCCCTGATGTAAAATATCATTTTGGTCATCCTCTTCTTCCAAATATTTTGCTGAAAAATCCCATCTTAATTGACTAAGTTCCCGCTCTAAGACTTTTGCTGTCACTGGGAAACTATTAAGAAGCTCTGGGTTCTCTTTGACTTTAGGAATGAGTTTTTCTAAATAGTCCCGGCGGCTATCAAGTGCACCAAATTCTCTAAGCATAAAGTAAAGTGGTATCCAGACTTTTTTATCATCGGGAACCAACTCGTGGTACTGCTCAAAGATTTTTGTAGCCTCACTTCGGTAAGAAGGCTTTTCAAGTAATAGATATCCATAGCGGAAGAGAAGATCTTGCCAGATCTCACTTCCCTTTAAATCCTCGGCTGATTTCTCATAAGCACCTTTCAAACAACTTAAAAAGAGATCATCCATCTGACTATCTTTTAAGAACGCTTTCGTTTCGTCGACAAATGCATTCCATTGATTGATTTCTTTGGTCAGACTTGCAACTTTGTGCCAAACCTCTGCAGCAGCTGCACGATTTTTATTGAGGACATTGTTTTTAAAGATAGCCGTCCAGACTTCAGGAGTTTGGATATTATTCTCTATGAGCACATTACCAAGCTCACTTGCAAGAGAAAGGTCATTCTTTGCAAGAGAAATCTCTATATGGCGTTTGACAATTTGTAGAAAGAATTCTCTATCAGAACTCAATTCGTAAAACTTCGAGCATGCTTTCGAGAATTCTTCGACGTCTTTGA
>CAZBDM010000290.1:0-6075 GCA_964490675.1 uncultured Oligoflexales bacterium | reverse complement strand
AAAAATAAAAAAAATCTGGCCGGTCCTCCAGAAGATACGTCTGCTGAAGATAAACAATTTGGCGGCGGCGCTCTTTTTAAATTTGCTGATCTTGAAGATGGTGAGTCTTTTCAGAAAGCTCACAACTCTTCTCCACCTCCGGTTAATAAGACTTCGGCGCCAAAGTCTGAAGTTGAGCTTGAAATATTCTCAAAAAAGACGTCACCCCCATCTGACCATGAAGCTGCGCAAAGCTCTGATGGCTCGGAAGAATCTGAAAGCGATCAAAAGGTCTTAAGATTTTATTCTGAAAATTCCTCGACAAACTCAGCCGCTCGGATGATAAAAAAGGGACTGCAATTTGTAAAAGATACTTTCGGTGGAAATCAAGAGCTTAAGCTTGAAAAACCACTGTCTGTGCAGAGTCCTCAGGCTGTCAAGCATTCTCGATCTACAAGGCCTATTCAGTCTCATGTGACCAATCTTTCCGCGCACCCGAGTCTGCTAATGTCAAGGCGGAGAAAACCAGTCAAAAAGACTAAAAATAGACCTACTTTTCTTCTTTTAGCAGCTCTGGTGTCAATTGCTTTGGGCTGGGTAGTGTTCAGCTTTCTTACTACAGATAAACCCGGTGATCTCCTGACAAAACCAGAGAGAACAAATGTCCTAAATGAATTTAAAAGCGGTATTTCAGAGAGTAGAGCTCTGAGGATGATAGAATCCTCTCTTCATGAAAAAGACTGCGCTGGTTTAACAAGAAACGCGCAACGGGTACCAACTGTTATCAAAAATAACGATCGTTATTTAGCACCCACTATTGCATGTTTCCTTGCTATGTATGACTCCGGACGTGCGGTTGAATTTGCTAACGCTGTTCCTGCAAGGCTGTTGAATCTATTTAATCTTGAACGATCGCAAAAGTTTAACCAATTGGTGCAGTCGTATTTGCTTTACCTGCATCTCTTAATCGAAAACGGACGTTTTCAAGATGCAATAGAAACCTCTGCACGGCATTGTAAAATATGGTCTTACGAAAAAGTTTGTGTGGCTCGCTTCTTCGTACAAGCTTCTACCGGCCAGATTAAATCTGCAGCAAAAGCAATTTTTCTTCTTAAAGGAGCGAAAGACAATTCGCCGTCTTTTGATGCTATGATTTATCATTGGGCAGGAGCGCGTTTGGCCAAAAAAAGGGGTAATCATAATCTCTCTAACAAAAGATATCGCTTAGCTATTTCTTCGGCACCTTCTGATGCCTTTGCCTTCAAAAAGTTGATTTATGACTCTTGGATGGAGAGTCTTTTTCTTAGGAGAGATCTCACTTTATTAAATACCGTTAAACGCCGCGCGATAACCGAACTCAGTTATTTTGACAGCAAGTTTTTTGACAAGTATCACTTGTTTTCGACGCTACTCAACCCAACCGTCAACAGTGAAGAGCTGGCTTCCTTCTTAAAAGATCCTTTTGCGATCTCCTGGATAAAAAAAGACTACAGACTTGTTGCAGGTATGGGGGGATTAGCACTTAGGAGTGGTTTCGCAGATCACTATGATTCGATCATTAAGCAGTCATACCAATTTCACAGCAAGAATAGCCGAAACTCTCGATCAATCAAACAAATACTTAATGTCTGGTACATAAGAACACAATTTGCCAGATCGAGAGCTTCTGATGTTTTAAGGCTATCGGATCAGCATCTAAAATTGTACGGGGAGAGTGCGGTTATTCGTCATCTCAAAGGAAGTGTTTACATAGCCCAAGGTGGTCAGACCTCTCTGCAAATGGCAACGAAAGAATTTCGGATGGGCCTTAAGAGATCGATAACCTGGCAGTCACTTTTCGGTACCGGTCTCGCCTTGACTCGTCTTGGGCAATTTAAAGAAGCAGAGAAAGTTACCAAGAGGTTATCCAGGATGCGGCTGACGCTTGAGGGACAAAAATGGCGAGACCTATTGAAGGCCGAGATGACTTTCCGGAAGGGTAAGCTCAAAGAAAGTCTCGTGTTGCTTGAGCAGATTGTTAAAAGAGACCCTCAGTTTATTTCGGCGCTCAATCTTCAAATCAAAGTTCTGAAACAGCTTGGCGAAGATGATCTCGCTCAGCAAAAAAACATAACTACCACTGCTATCTTACAAGAAAACAGTTACTTAAAAATCTCAGAAGGTATAACGTCGCCGCTCGGTCCACTCGTCTTTACGCGCCTTTAATAGGAGAAGCAGTGTTACCTTCGCAAACACATGAACTAAAAATTTCTCTAAGCAAACAAGGTTTATCTGACCCTGCGCTCAAGTGCAAAATAAAAGACTGGCTTATTTTAAACGGTCACGAAAGCTTCGTCGAAGGAGTTGTGGAAGGTATCGATATTGACCATGATTACGACGACATCGATCGCGATTATTATAGCGAACTGGGCGGCGTCTCAAGTCCTTTAATTATTTATAGTTATCACCTTGAAGATTTGAAACTCTTAGCTGAGCAACTGGTTCACCAGTTTGAGGGCTTTGTCGAAACAAGTTTTACCGTGCTTGATACTGCTACTTGGTCGGATGGTTGGAAGGAGAGCTTTAAACCTATTGAAACGATTCTTTTTTATATTAGAGCTCCATGGCATGAAGCAAAGACGGGCGAAAAAATTGCTATCGAAATTGAACCAGGTATGGCCTTTGGTACTGGGCAGCACGCGACAACGCAGCTTTGTTTGACTGCTCTTGAGTCACTTTATTTTGATAGTCATAAGAAACCGGCAAGGACCGTCATGGACGTTGGCACAGGAACAGGTATTTTGGCTATGGCAGCCAAGAAACTCGGTGCTGAAATTGTTGATGCTTGCGACATTGACCCTTTAAGTATTAGTGCCTGTCAAGAAAATGCACGTATCAACGACCTTGATTTGAGAGTGTGGAAAGGCAGTGTTCCCTTGCAAGATGGAACGACAAGTGAAGGTTGTCCCCCGTACGATCTCGTCTTTGCCAATATCTTAATGGTTGTTCTAGTCAAGATTATAGAAGATCTTTCTAAGCTTCTCGATAAAGGTTCTAAGCTTGTTCTTTCAGGTCTGCTGATCGAGAATGAAAAGGAGATGCTAGATTTGTGTAAAAAACACAATTTAATGCTTTATCATAGCTGTCACCTAGATGGCTGGTCTTGTCTGACATTGGAAAAAGATCTATGAAACACCGCTTTCGGTTTTTCGCAGAAAAACATCGCGAGGCTTGGCTGATTCAAGAAGAAGAAGCCCGACATTTTCAAAAAGTACTGAGACTTTCAGAAGCCGACGAGATTGAGGTTTTCAACGGGCAGGGGCTTTGGGCCGTAGGTTTTGCAGAAGAGATCAGTAAAATTCGAATTATTGTGAAAGCCAAAGAAGAGTTTAATGAAGATTTACCGAGGACTCCCCTAAAAATTCTTTTAGGTGCCTTAAAGCCAAAGACATTTGAAGACACTTTACCGGCTCTTTGCGAGTTAGGTTGTGACGAGCTGCATATATTCTTGCAGGATCACACCCCAAAGGTAAGCGTCAGTGAAAAACATCAAAAAAGATGGCGAGCAATCGTCAAAGAATCTTGCAAGCAAGCAAAGCGCCCGTGGTTTCCGGTGATTAAAACTTGGTCGAGTTTGCCCTCACTTTTAGAGGTGGAAAAGGACAACGAAACGTTAAAAATATTGCTCGACGCTGAGGCAAAGCAGTCTATTATCAATCAATCCCCTGGCCTTAAAGGTACATCCATCCTCATTGGAAGTGAAAGCGGACTATCCACGAAAGAATTTGCCTTGGCTAGCGATTTGGGCTTCTTGCCCTGCCAAATGACAAGGCATATTTTACGAGCAAAAACAGCTGTGATTGCAGCTGCGGCAGTCATGCAGATGAAGACTGGCGATTGAAGATATTTACTTGCCATTGAATCTCTTGCTTAACAAAGCTAATCTAGAACAAAAATCCATGTAATTTCAGGAGTTGGCCAATAATGGAAAAGCGAACGAACCGCCGCGGGGGATTCATCAAGTCCCAACTTGTCGAGCCCTATAAGCAGGTCCGATTAGGGCTTGTGTTTTTGATGGTCAACTTTATTTTTTCTTTAATTATTTTAGCGGTTTACGGCTATTACATGAGAGACGTCTACAGCTCGGTTTCGGTGCTGTTTAACCTTTCGACTATCCCGGAAGAGCAGAGTTCAGCGGTTCTTTATAAGTTTCTTTGGCCGATTATTGTTGGTGGTGTCATTTTTCTTACGTTCGTTTTCACCACTCTATATGTCTCAATTAGGTACACTCACCGGATTTATGGACCGCTCGTTTCGATTAGAAGGTTTCTTGATGAGCTTTTAGCAGGTAATATACCCAAGCCCATTCGACTCAGACAAGGAGACCAACTGAACGATTTGGTCGAACGACTTAATAAAGTTGCCGAGAGAATGAGCACAGATGAGCAAACCGGAGCAATGGTCGCAGTTCATAGGTTCGTAGATGATTTGATCGAAGGTAAATCCCCCGAGGAACTGCAGCTCAGAGAAAATGATCAGCTCCAAGATTTAGCCACAAAGCTGAATCAACTGTCTAAAAAAATGAACGGATAACTAGTTTCGCAAGAGGGAATTTCCATGAAATCAAAAGTCGCGACATCAGCTGAAATGGTCGAAAAACACTATCAAAGTCTGGCGAGTAAATTTGAAAGATACCGAAGCCAGTTAGGGCGCTCCTTAACCCTCGCTGAAAAAATTCTTTTCAGCCATCTTGATGACGATTCAGACGTTAAATCTCTCAAAAGAGGCGATAGCTTCATCATGCTTCGTCCTGATCGCGTTGCCATGCAAGACGCGACAGCACAAATGGCCATTCTTCAGTTTATTCAGTCGGGAAAAAAGAAAACAGCTGTTCCTTCTACTGTGCACTGCGATCACTTAATCAGAGCTCACCAAGGCGTTGAAAGCGACATGAAAGTTGCTCATTCTGAAAATGCAGAGGTGTTTAATTTCCTTAAAACAGCCTCGCAAAAATATGGAATCGGGTTTTGGGGACCAGGTGCTGGTATTATCCACCAGGTGGTCCTTGAAAACTATGCCTTCCCAGGTGGTCTAATGATTGGTACCGACTCTCACACCCCTAACGCCGGGGGACTCGGGATGCTTGCCATTGGGGTCGGTGGTGCCGATGCTGTCGACGTTATGGCTGGCATGCCTTGGGAACTTCTCAATCCGAAGGTTCTTGGTGTCAAGTTAACCGGCTCGATGAGTGGCTGGACAGCACCAAAAGATGTCATCTTAAAGGTTCTCGAGATACTTACCGTCAAAGGTGGCACGAATAAGATTATTGAGTACTTCGGACCAGGTGCTGACTCGATAAGCTGCACTGGTAAAGGTACCATTACCAATATGGGTGCTGAACTGGGAGCGACCACTTCAGTCTTTGCCTTTGATGACAATATGGCTCAGTACCTTAAGGCGACCGATCGCTCCGATCTTGCTGATCTTGCAGAAAAGTACAAAGAACACCTGAGACCGGACGAAGATGTCTATGCCAACCCTGAAAAATATTACGATGAAGTGATAGAAATCGATCTCGACAAGCTTGAACCCTATATCGTCGGACCGCATTCGCCCGATAAGGCTCGACCAGTTTCTAAACTGGCAGCTGAGGTTAAGGCTGAGGGATATCCAGATAAACTCAGTGCGACCCTCATCGGAAGTTGTACCAACTCTTCCTACGAAGATATTTACAAAGCAGCTTCTGTTGCTCGACATGCCCTAGACAATGGTGTGAAAGCTAAGTGTCATTTTCTTGTTTCGCCAGGATCTGTGCAGATTTTTGAAACGATTAAAAGAGACGGACTTCTCTCCACCCTTGAAGAGTTTGGTGGAACCGTTCTTGCTAATGCTTGTGGACCATGTATCGGTCAATGGCGCAGAGACGATATTAAGGCGGGTGAGCAAAACTCTATCGTGACTTCTTTTAATAGAAACTTCAGAGGTCGTAACGACGCGAACCCAGAGACGCTCGGTTTTATTTCAAGTCCTGAAATGGTCGTGGCATACGCATCTTCTGGATCTTTAAGTTTCGATCCAAATAGGGACGAGCTTGAAGGTGAGGGCGGTAAGAAAATA
>CAZBDM010000289.1:0-6114 GCA_964490675.1 uncultured Oligoflexales bacterium | reverse complement strand
ATGACAGGAGACGGCCTTTTTGCATTAAGTCAGCGCGCGGCAATTGACCTTCTTTAATATGATGAAGGTATGTGGCATGAAGCTTGTCAAGGCGATCTTGATAGGAAGAATCGCTTTTTAATGCTGACTCCGCTAAGCTCATTAAGTGATCAAGCATCACGCCACCCGTTTGGTTACTTTTGAAAGGTAAACTTCATTCCTTGCTTGAAAAACGACCCCACCCGAAAGAACTTTGGTACATTTTCTTCGCCGTAAGATCCGTATAGATCAGAAGTAAAGACAATCTTTACATCACCTGATCCTGTGGTTGAAAAGAACTTAATACCTGCCTTTGGGCCTTGAGCAAAACATCTTTGTGTCGAGTCACAATCGTAGATTTCGTATTCGTTTTCATCGATTTGTTTGATGAAAAACGTATAGTCATGATCGGCCACTTCACGTCCAGAATCAGATACCCAGTAGGGCAAGACTTCGTACTCGAGGCGGTCTACATTACCTTGCACATAGCGAATCGCAGAAAACTTTAGCTTGAGACGGCCTTTTTTCGCCCAGCTTCCAAATTCCTCTTTGACCCAATCTTCGTCAGGAAGATCGACCTCAAGATCGCTGAGAAATGACTTTTCGAACAGGCAAAGTTTACCTGGTACGCATTGGTTTAAGATTTCATTGATTTCAGAAACACTGTCGCCTGCGTAAGCGAGACCATTTGGAACAAGTGCTAAGGCAGCCATGGAGCTGGTCATAACTAGTTTTTTTTTCATTATTCCCCCCTTTTTCAGTCTTAAAGCTGAAGGGGAACATATCTTTTTGCCGAGTTTCAGCAATGGTGGTTTCACTGAATGGTCGTTCTTGACTACTCAAGAGGTTTTTTGAAATATTAGTCAACCTGATTTGGCTAAGATTTTACCTTTCTAAGCTCGGTCTTTTTATCTTGATAGAGCTTGGCGTATTTTTCTATGGCTTCTTTAGCTTCGTCTACGCCGAATATATCACTCACTTCTACGGTCTTGTTTTCGAGAGCTTTGTAATCTTCAAAAAAGGTCTTTACTTCGTTCATTCTGTGAGGAGGAAGTTCTTTGACGTCGCTATAAGAACTAAACTCAGGATCGTCAGCATGGACAGCAATGACCTTATCATCCGGCTCCCCTTGATCGATCATCTTCATAAGACCGATAGGCTTGGCGCGCATTAGAGACATCGGTGCGACATTTTCCTGGCAGAGTACAAGGATATCTAAAGGGTCATGATCATCACAGTAAGTCTGGGGAATGAATCCGTAGTTTGCTGGATAGCGGACTGAAGAGTAAAGAATGCGGTCGACAATGAGAAGACCGCTTTCTTTGTCGAGTTCGTATTTGACTTTTGATCCAGCTGGAATTTCTATAATGGCAGTAATAATGGAAGGGCTTTTGTCACCTAATTTAACATCGTGCCAAGGGTGCATGATTAAATACCTCACAATATATGAAAAAAAGCACTGTCTAAGTTTTGTCATTGTATCGTTAGAGTTCAATTAATACTAACGAAAACAGTCCCTTAATCTAGGTTTCTATAAAGATTTTTTAAAATCTAACTTTTGTCGTTAGTTTTATTGCAATTTTGCGCCATTCATTCTAGTTAAGCCTCACTACGCAAGACAAAAAGAAAAGACTTAGGAGAGGATCAAGAAATGACAAAGCCTATGTTAGTAGCGCTAGCCATAATAGCAGTGATCACGGGTTGTGCTGACGGCAAATACGAGTTTTCGGTGATGTCTTACAACGTCGAAAACCTTTTTGACACGGTTGATGACGGAGGGATCATGATTGAAGACGAATCTTATCTTCCTCTATCAGAGAAAAAGTTGCGCGGTGAGCACCACGTAAAACTTTGCGAAGATCGTAACGACCTGAGAGAAGACGGGACGCGAGGGTACTATTACTACGAATGTCTTTATTTAGATTGGTCAGAAGATCTATTGAGAAAAAAGATGCAGCAGATTGCCGATGTGGTTTTATCCTACCGATCTAAAAATGGAAAAGGACCAGACGTTCTTCTTTTACAAGAAGTCGAAAACATAAACGTTCTTGAAAGACTTAATAACGAATATTTAAGTGAGGCGGGTTATGAGACTGTCATTCTAAAAGCGAGCAAAGACGAGAGAGGCATCACCCAGGCAATCCTTTCTAGGCTTTCATCTAGCGAAGCGTCCGGCTATATCAGCTGGCAGACAAAAGACGAAGAAGGGCGAGCTATCGAAGCCGAACGAGGATTCGTAAAAGCGACTTTCGAGCTACCTTACCGTCAAAAGTTAAGTATTTTAAACGTTCACTTCCCTTCAAATAGTCACCCATTAGAGCAGCGTCAAGATGGTCTTAAAGCATTGACTAAAGCAGCTGACGCTCTCCATGAAAAAGGTCACATGGTAATTGCCGGGGGTGACTTTAATATCAAAAGAGATGACGGGGCTGCACTTTATGAAGAACAGGCCAGAATAGATTGGGCGGTAGGCCACCTTGCCGATCCAGATCAATTAAAAGAACAGGGCACCTATTACTACGGTAAAAACCAAGAATGGTCTTTCTTTGATACGATTATGATCCATAAAAATTCACTGGCTAGGCTGAATGATTTCATAAGAGTCCCCTACGATTCTTCCTTTGAAATCTTCAATCCGAAAGCAAGTCAAAAAACAGAGGAAGGCTTTCCAAGGCGCTTCAAAAATAATATTGGAGAGATTGACGAAATCTCAGGTACGGTTGAATTTGTTGACGAGGAAGAAGTCGGCGAAGGAGTATCAGACCATTGGCCCGTAGTTATGAAGATTGAAGTGATGCGACCTTCTATCGGAGCAAAAGATATCTCTGTTGCAGGCCACATTCTTTTAATGCAGCAGTAGTCTCGGGGAGCCTTGGTTTTTTGCTTTTAGATGTTTAAAAAAAGTTTGCAAACCGCGGAATAGTCAGAGACACTTTTAGTAAGAACCCTGACGATGAGAGCGGTTTTATGACCATCCAAAAATTTTTTATTTCGATCATTGCTTTAATGAGTTGTCTCGCTAGTGCAGGCTATGCTGATAGCAGTATTAATATCGGATATCACAACCCACCTAACTCTCGCTACGGCATCAACTACATGAACCGTTGGAGCTCTTTTGCCTTCGAAATTGGCCTCGGCTGGTTCCGCACAGATTTAAGCATTGCTGAAGATGAAGAAGACGAAGGAAATAACGCCGATAACAGCAGCAATAATGCTAAAGATGACGATAAAGATGAGGCATCACTTTTCTTGGCGGGTGATGTCGATCTTAAGTACTTTCTTTCAAAAAGCAGTGTGCAACCCTATCTACAAGGAGGGCTTCTTATAGGCTTGGGAGGTGTGCTTGGCGATCATAACGATGTCGGAGCAGGTGCGGGGACCCCTTACTTCGGGGGCGGGCTTATGCTCGGCTCTTCGAAGTTCTACGGATATGGCTCATTTAATCTCAACAATCATACGAATTTTCTTCAATTTGGGCTTGGGGTCGGAATCTGACCTTTTTAGATAGCCGAGACAATCAATAAATGCTTAAATTTATTGATATTTTATTAACTCTCAGCGGTGATGCTCTCTTCTATAATGCCGTGATTCTCTTGTGGTTTGATCAAGATTTCGCCAGTTTCCTAGTGCATATTCTCTAGGTGTTTGGTATCTCCAACACGTTACCAGGACGCTGGTGCGACTCGAAATCATGACCAAGTACATTTAGGACTTCTCAAATGACTGAATCTCTAGAAGATTTGAAAAAACGCTATTCTGAACTTAAAAATCTCAATTTAAAACTGGACATGACACGCGGTAAGCCGTGTAAAGAGCAGCTTGATCTTGCTAACGAAATGCTTTCAATCGTTGGCAGTGAAAATTTTAATGCAGACGATGGCACTGACTGTCGCAACTATGGCGTTCTAACAGGAATTAAAGAAGCAAAAGCGCTCTTTGCGCGAATGGCCGAAGTGGACGAAGCTGAGCTTATTATCGGCGGTAACTCAAGCCTCACTCTTATGCACGATATGATGGTAAGGGCGATGCTTTTTGGGGTTGCTGGAGGCAGTGGCCCTTGGAAGGATCAAAAGGTTAAATTTCTTTGTCCCGTACCCGGCTATGACAGACATTTCTCAATATGTGAAGGCCTGGGGATCGCAATGGTTCCGGTTGAAATGAACGAGTTTGGCCCTGATATGGAGCAGGTCGAAAAGCTCGTTTCATCTGATGACAGCATCAAAGGGATGTGGTGTGTGCCGAAGTACTCAAACCCTACTGGAGTCGTTTACTCGGACGAGGTCGTTGACCGCCTGGCACAAATGAAGACGGCTTCTCATGACTTTAGAATCTTTTGGGACAATGCTTATACGATCCATCATCTTAACGGTGAGATTGCTCCTCTTAAAAATATTCTCAAGTCTTGCAAAGATGCAGGTCATGGTGAGCGGGTTTACATTTTTGGATCAACTTCTAAGGTCAGTTTCGCCGGTGCGGGTATTAGTTATATTGCAGCAAACAAACAAAACATTGACTTTTTAACTAAACTAATCGGCTGGCAAACGATCGGTCATGATAAGCTCAATCAGCTTCGTCACGTCAGGTTTTTTAAGGACCTCAAAGGGCTTCACGCCCACATGGATAAGCATGCTGAAATCATTCGGCCGAAGTTTGAAGCTGTGCAGAGTGTTTTGGAAAAAGAACTGGGTCCCCAAGGTGATTTTTGCCAATGGACAAAGCCTCAAGGAGGTTATTTCATTAGTCTCGATACAAAACCCGGCCTTGCTAAAAAAGTCGTATCGATGGCTGGAGAGCTCGGAGTGAAACTGACCCCAGCGGGAGCGACTTTTCCTTTAAAGAAAGATCCAAAAGACTGCAATATCCGTATTGCACCGACACTACCGGGTCTTGAAGAGATTAAAATAGCGATCGAAGTGATGGCGGTATGTATCAAGCTAGCTACGCTTGACCAGTAGTTAATTGTCTAACAAGTTTCTGACTCTTGTCCATTCGTAGCGTACTTCTTCGAGCTCCTCACCGGCGATGACGTCTTTTTGAATATCACCGGTGAAGACAGCGCCTGTCTTTTCGTAAAAACGGATTGTAGGATTTTCCTTTAAAACCCAAAGATAGCTTTGCTGAAAACCCTTCTCTAAACTGTCCCTAAAGAAAGCTTGCAAGAGACGTAAGCCGATCTTTTGGTGATGAAACTTTTCAAATAAATAAAGGCAGTACACTTCCGAAAAGTTATTAAGAGACCGATCACGGGCGGGGCCGCCATTAATAAATCCGACAATACCATAGCTTTCATGCTCAGCAACATAAATACTCTGGCCTTTCTCAGCCGTTATCTCTTCCCACAATTTTAAGCGCTCCTTAAAGTAAAGTGGCCTTTCATCGAGATAAGATTGCGCAATGAGACCGCGATATGCTTCTCTCCAGGTATTTAAATGAACGTTAGTAATTTCTGCAGCATCACTGGTGGAGGCCATTCTTATGAGCATGGTGTCGATATCCTATCTAAGGCGGAGCTTTCTTAAAAGTAGTTTAGCCCGGCTTGAACTTTATTCAAGGCGATTTTTTTGCTAGAATTTAGAGTCAAAAATTATTGCGAGGAGTCAGCCGTGGGTCGAAAATCAGCAAAGATAGCACTGAAAAAGGGAGCTGCCGATAAAGCTAGAGGACAGCTTTATACTCGAGTATTAAAAGACGTTTTTGTCGCTTCGAAAAGTGGGAGTCCAGATCCAGCTGCGAACTTTCTATTAAAAGTTGCTGTTGAAAAAGCCAAAAAATTTAATGTACCTAAAGATCTCGTTGAGAGAGCCATAAAAAAAGGCCAGGGAAGCGGTGGTGCAGGTTTCGAAGATATCACCTATGAAGGATACGGACCGAATGGTGTAGCTGTTTTTGTCGAAGCATCGACCGATAATGCTACTCGTACAGTCGCCAACGTTAGAAGTTACTTTAGAAAATGCAACGGCACTCTCGGTACTTCTGGATCTCTCGAGTTTGTATTCAATCATAAGGCACAGTTTGAAGTGCCAGTGGAAGGAATTGACGAAGAAGAGTTTACTCTACATATGATCGATGCTGGTGCCGAGGATGTCGAGCTTGATG
>CAZBDM010000288.1:5938-6157 GCA_964490675.1 uncultured Oligoflexales bacterium | reverse complement strand
CTAATATCGCTAAAGGCTTTGCTTTTTGTTATCACAAATCAAGACGATTGGTTTCTGCCGAGCGCGAATTGCGATGGTACCTAAAAGAGCGTCCCGATGATATACAGATGCACTTTATTTTGCTTGATATCCTTGAATCCGACGAGCGCATGGATGAAGCTTCGGAACATATCGAAATGCTACTTACAACTCGTCAGATTGCTGGCTTTGAGGATAGAC
>CAZBDM010000288.1:3849-5928 GCA_964490675.1 uncultured Oligoflexales bacterium | reverse complement strand
AGGAAAAAACAAAGAGAAGCTCAGGCCAAGGCTGAAGAATATCAACTGCAACAAACCTATCGTTCAAGGTATTTTATTTTAACATTTAGAGCCGACGAACACGAAGTGATCGCGCAACCAGTTCTTGATACTCTCGATGAAGCCCTTAACGAATATGTCGAAGACTTTCACTTTAAGGAACCAAATCAAGAAATTGAAGTGATTCTTTACCCAGCGACAAACTTTAAAAGCTTTGTAGCTGACAGCCCAGACTGGGCTGAAGGTTTGTTTGATGGCCGCATCCGTGTGCCTATTAGAGAAGAGTGGTTAAATCAACAGTCTTTCAACTCTCTGCGAACAGTCTTGCGTCATGAATTGGTACACGCACTGTTCGCTCGTATGTCAGATTTTCGTAATCTTCCAACCTGGTTTAATGAGGGAATGGCGCAACGGGTTGCTTGCCACCGTCAGTGTTCTGGTACGGTGTTTGGTCAAAAGCCGGCCAACTTTCTTGACAGTGAAGACTTTCACGGAGCATTTACCAATTACAATCCGATCAAAGCACGGGTTGCTTACCAGCAAAGTATTTTTTTAATTTATACGATTGAAAGAAAGTTCGGTGGCTTTGAGGCGCTTCAGAAGATCATCGCTCACATTAACCGATCAAACCGCCTCGACAGTGATAGCCTCCTCAAAACTAACAGCATTGACTTCAATACTCTGCGTAAAACCGCTGCCAACCTTTGGAACGATCGTATTGCCCTTGGACCGCAAACCCTTTGAAAAACCGGACAGCTTCGCATATAACAGCGTCATCCCTTAGGGATCGAAAGAGATAACTATAAAGTAAGGTAAACCATGGGCAGAAAGATCATCCAAAAGAATAAAAAAGCGAGTCATAATTATGAATTGGGTGATCGTTTCGAAGCTGGCATCGAACTCGTCGGCACCGAAGTGAAGTCGATTCGCGCTGGCAAAGTGAACCTCGGCGAAGGCTGGGTGGAAATCTCTGATGACCAAGCTTGGTTGCGCGATGTTCACATTAGCCATTATTCTCATGGCAATATCTTCAATCACGAAGAAACACGTCCTCGCCGGCTTTTACTGCACAAGAAAGAGATTATCAAACTTCAAATTGCTATCGAACAAAAAGGACTGACGATTGTTCCAACGCTCATCTACCTCAAGGATCAATTGGTAAAAGTCGAGATTGCTTTAGGTAAAGGTAAAAAACTCTTCGATAAACGAGAAACATCCAAGAAAAAAACAGCCAACCGAGAAATGGAACGAGCAATCAAACACCGCTGATGACCTATCAGGCTGGTAAGGTCTCATAGCGCGGCTGCACCACAATACGCAAAAGACTAATCTCATTGTCTTTACCAGAGATTCTTCAACACATACCAAACCCTAAAATTCAATACTAAGCTCTATATTCCGAAATTAAATTATGACTTATAGAGATTTCTGGAAATGAAATGAAGTTAAATTGGTTTCGCATTTTAATTATTGCTTTGATCTTTGTTCCAGCCTTGCTGTTTCAAACGGTAGTTCCTATTATCGATCATCAGACTTGGGACGAGTGGAGCGAGGGATTCTTTCCCTACACTCGCAGCTTTTCTGAGCCTGAAAACAAAAAAGAATCGTCAGTTTTCATCATCAACGTCGGTCTTTCAAGTATCGAAAAATATGGCTGGCCTGTACCTCGAGAAAAATACGTCGAGCTTCTCGAAAAGCTCAAACAAAACGGTAACCCCTGGGTCCTTTCCCTTCTAAGATTTCAAAAACTTGCCAATCAAGAGACTGACAGTCCAGCTCAATGGCGTATCAACCAAAAATCAGATATGCTGTGGACCCGCGCTTTGTCATCTTACCGAAAGTTCATTGGCTCAAGTGTTGACTATATTCCCGACTCTCAGCCGAGTGAGTTTCAAGAGGAAAAGCTCGTCCCACGTATGGTCTTTACAAAGCGTGGCATGAAGCAGGAAAAGCTCCCTTTTCTACCTGTTGTCTTCCAGGAGCACGATCAGTATTCAGTCGCTCAAAAAGCTTTTGGATTAGGTCCTCGCTTTGGTACGGAAAGTGTCATCAATTGTACGC
>CAZBDM010000288.1:0-3839 GCA_964490675.1 uncultured Oligoflexales bacterium | reverse complement strand
CGCTCTTTCAGAAAAGACCCATCGAACTTCAAAACGGTGCCGTTTGGCCACAGAAGATCAGTCCACGAGTAACAGCAAAAACTCTTAACATCGCTTACAAAGAATGTGTCGGCTATCCTCATATGACCACTTCGGAATGGTTAGAAAAGCGTAAAATCAAACAGATTGGTCTAGAAGAAGCTCTTACCCAGCCACTACCAAATCTCGACAAGAAAATCGTTATGCTCACCACAGACGACATGCGAAAGTTCCGAGGTCCTGGCTTCCTGGAAGGTCAAAACAACCCAATCGCCGTCGAATATCAGTTAGCTGCACGGTTCCTTGATGAGCTTACCGAAGGCACCACCATCCATCGCAGCCCTTTAGACAGACAAGGGTTTCTTAATTGGTTACCCTTGGTTATCGCTCTTTACTTTCTTATTTTAAGCTTCTTTATCAAAGTTAAGTGGCTTGCTGTTGTCAGTGCTATTGTTGCCGTAGCCTTTCCACTGGCAGGAGCAGTGATTACCAGCGCGTCAAACATGTACTTTATTCCTGTGCAAGCATATGCATCGAGCTTCTTAACGTTTATCTTTTTTGCCGGCTTGCATTACTTCCTAAGCTCATACGGCAGCCGGCGCGTTATTGCTTTCAGCGAAGACTTAAGAGTAGGGCTCGGTCAATGCAATCACCTCGAAGATCTTGAAGAAAGACTCATCCTCATCTGTCGCGAACACTTCGCCAACTTTGAAGGTGAATTTAGAAACTATAATAAGGATCTTTACCAAGCGAGTGAATCACCGGAAGCAGCACTATCCTATATCCAAAAAAATCTCGATCAATTTGAAACAAAAGAAGGACCTCGCCGTAACGGTAGACCTGGTTCGATTATGAGCCGCTCACACCACAAAAAAGGCTTTGCCAAGCTCAACACTGGCCTTAACAAATTCGTCGCCGAAATGAAGATCATGGACGAAAATTTTCAAATTGGTGTAGCATTGACTGTAATCTTCTACCACTCCTATGAAGAAACATTTTTAAGACCAATGCTCGAAGCACTTAAAGATCAGATTTCTCTGCATTGGAATCGTATTCATCTTCTAGCATACGAACAAATTAAGACTTACGAAGTCGTTGCTCAAAGAACCCGTTCCAACATCATCTCAAAGTTTCTTAGTCAAGCACTGGTCAATCGCTTTAGTGACGCTCGTACGATGGATCAAAACTTTCGAGAAGTTCTCGTTCCTCGCACCAGTAAAGTCACCATTCTACAAGCTGACATTAGAGGCTTTACAAAACTTGCTGCCGATAAAGACGGCCTCGAAATGGTCAAGATGCTACAAAACTATTATCGCGATGTCGTCGATGCTGCTCAACAAGTCGCACAGGTCAAACTGATTGGTGATGGTATCTTTATCTTTGTCGAGGAACCAAGCGATCCGGAAGCTTCTTTAACCAGTACCGATATCGCTATGTTTATCGCCAGTAAACTCGTGACCCAAACATTCAAAGAAAACTCCCGCCGCGAAGACGAGCAACCGGTCAACTTCGGTATCGCCATTCACTATGGTGAAGCGATCATCGGCAACCTTTCTTCAGAGAACTGCATCGACTACACAGCGATGGGTTCCAACGTCAACAAAGCAGCGCGTATCGAAGAAGTCACAAAAAATAAAAAGATCAACGAGCTCGTTGGTGATAACGGTGTGCTTCTTTCCAACGAAGCCGTCGAAAATCTTAAACGATTCGGCATCATTCATTTTAACCACCTCGAACTTAAAGAGCTCGGCGTCGCGGTGAGATCTTTCAGTGATACGACATTCCTCAAATACATCACTGCCGACGGGGCCATGAACCTTGCTGATCATATCTCTTCTCAGGAGATTAAAGGCTTTAAACAAGTCGCCTAAGGATTCAAGAACAAACGTTTTTTGCCCCGAGTAGCATGCCTCGAGGGTATGCGAGCGATCGGAATCATTCTTGAGATGCCTATTGAACCCAATGGCTAATGGGAATGACACAGGCGCCTCTTAAACCACTAATATTTTTATTTTATCATGGAATTTTAGCCGCCTGCTCTTCTATCAGGTTGGCGTTTATTGCCAATGAGTTTTGGCAATTAAACAGGCAAAAGGCACAGTTTGTGAGCGGGGAAATTTTCGGCATCATTAATGGTTATGGGGACTTCTTGATTTCGTATTGCAGCCCTATGGAGCCTTGATTATCTTGCTTCCACGAACTAACCAAGACGTCACGTCCACTTGATCCTGATCTAGTCTGGTAAAGCGGATACGGCGTACGAAACGGTGGTTGCCGGTTTCCATAAGTTACTGATAACAATCACTTTTTCGACTTCTCTCGACCCTTTTAACGTTTCGTTAAAAGGGTTTATTTTGTGTCCGGATACACAAGATAAGACGCTAAATTAATTATTTTTGTCAGATTGTTCCTTGCTTTCACCAACAAAATAAAATAACCACTGTTGGGTGAGTTGATACAACTATAGAGTGGAACAGGCATGAAAAGACTTATTTTATTTTTTGTAGTTTTATTTCACGCAACACCAAGTTGGGCTGATTCAGAAGTGATCTTGGAGTTTCCGGGGCATCGTCTTCCCACCAAACTCAAGTCGATTCAGCAGATCCCAGACAAGTGCCTGCCTGAGTATTTTCTCTATTACCAACCAGATCTTCCCGCCTTAGAAGGGGTCGATTCGACTCAGCCGCTTGATAAAACTATTTACTACAACATCCCCGAAGAAAAAGTCGCCGTCGATGAAAAAGCTCTGATCGTAGCCAGTCATTATATTCATGAGCGCCACTCGGAGGATATCGTTAAAACTGAAAAAATCATCGCATCGGGTCGTACTAATGGCTTTTGTTACAACACAGGTCCTCTCTATGCCAACTGGAGAGAACCAGGCTGTAAAGATACAATTGCAAACATTTGGCTCAAAACAAGCGATTCTTATAGTTGCGACGTACATTTTTCAGGGCGTAACGTCATGATTAAAGAAAATAATGGATTATGTTATGTTTGCATCAAGTTCTTCATCTCCCCCGACCAAGAGCTTGCTGCGCTTCCTGGAAGGGGATGCCCGAGACGATCTGGCTATTATAGCGATGGGCAAACCATCAAATTAAGCAATAAGGTCGTCTACCGGCATTCGGATGAAAGTGAATGGAGTCTTCCCTTCGACATCATTACAGTTGTCCCTGAGCAAGAGACAAAACCTGGCACTTGGACAGAGATCCATTAACCCACTGCACTGAGAGGGGCGATTGAGATCGGTTCGTTGACGATACGTTCAAGCTCTTCATCATTGACTTTGTAAACCCGCACCGCTTCTATTTTTCCTTTGAGATGAACTTCACCGACTGACTCTGTCAGCCATGAGTCGTTAAGCTCAGAGTGAGTGGACTCACTGATTAAAATCGGCAGCTCGTACTCTTTAGTAAGCGACTCAATTCGGGCGGCTGTGTTGACAGTATCTCCAATGACCGTGTAGTCCATGCGCTGCTCACTACCGATAAGACCAGAAATTACTTCTCCGGTATGAATCCCAAGACCAATGTTAATAGGGAACTGACCACGCGCCACACGTTCTTTATTAAACTCATGTAGCTCCATACGCAATTCTTTGGCTGCCTTCAAGGCCTTATTAGCGGCATCTTCCACAGCAACCGGTACTCCCCAAAGCGCCATGAACGCATCCCCGATAAACTTATCAATCACACCATCGTGTTTTTCGACGATGTTAGTGACGAGAGAAAAATAATCATTTAATGCCAAGACCATCTCTTCTTTTGAGTGTTTTTCACAAAGCGTTGTAAACGCCCGAATATCAGCAAAGACGACAG
>CAZBDM010000287.1:0-6164 GCA_964490675.1 uncultured Oligoflexales bacterium | reverse complement strand
TTATATAAGTGGTGATTATATGGGGGCACGCTGTCGCGACGGTCGACTTGTGGTTTTTAGAAGAAGTAAAAACCAATCTCTTATTCAATTTCTTGTAAAACAATTCGACAAACAAGGCCGAGAACTAATCGTTCGTGGTCATCGCATCATTAAGCGCATTTCTGGTAACTCAAGCACTTCTGCTTGGTAATAACTTTCAATTGAATCTGTTGGTGGAAAAAAATAGGAGGAGTACCCGGGTTATGTGCCCCGGGGCAGTGCTGGCGAATGTAGGTATGATTTGGGATAAGATTTTTGAATGGCCACTTTTGAAAAAAGTGGATCTTGGTGAGTGAGTTCTGGGTGAGACAATCGGGTGAGATCGCCTTGCATCTCCTGTCATTCTTACTGCAAGGCCGATGCCAAACTTGACGCAACACAAAAATAAAGTGCTACTGTCAATAAAAACAGGATGTTAGGTGGTTTTGGGCGTATCTGCTTGGGATTGTGCAGTACGCCAATTGGTAACATTTTTTTACTAGGAGTCAGACATTAGAGAGCAAAGTTGATACCTGCCAGCGCTGAAAAGCCACTTTGGCTAATAGCCACCTTTTCTCCCTTCTCAATAGGTTGTCTTTGTGTTCGATCGACATAGATTTCACTGCGATCGTCACTAGTAGGCGTGTAATTTGCCTCACTTGCAAGCTGATAGCTACCATGAAAAAAGGCTCTAAAAGATTTAGAAAGATTGAGAGTTGGCCCGACGTTGAGAGTTAAACCGCCGAGGTTTTTGTGTTCAGGAGAGGCTAAAGAAGCCGTACTATAGCTAGGTGTCTCAAAAGTGATACCTGCGAGTAAATGAAACACGCGCGCAAACTTTAGTCGACTGCCTACAGATAAGATAACGTAATCTCGATTACGCAGTTTCTTGCCGACGTTTCGACGACGCTTGCCATCTACGACGACATATTCAATTGACCACTCATCCTGCATCTCTGAAGCTTGCTTTGCTGCGACTGAGGTAATCCCTGCTCCGAGCTCGACCATTTTTGTGAGTTTGATACGGCCATCGAAAGAGATTTCCATCGGAGAGCGCCGGTTGATGTCATATGTGTACTTTTCATTTGTTGGTGAAAAGGCTTCTACGGCGGACTCCCCTTTACCCAAGCTCTTGACACGAAGACCGGCAGCAATGGTCTTCGTTTTAATTCCGACGAACGCCCGCAGTATAGGCATAGCGGCGGCATTGACGGTTTGTTTATATTCGTCGTCCAAGTATGTGAAGACACGATTTTCTGTTCCAAAGACTTGCACGGAAAAACCACCACCGAAGAAGAATGGCTTAGCGTGGTAGATCATGTTTGCGCCACCTTCCCAAGTTGTGAAGTCTGATGTCATGGAACTGCTGGTTGATGCATTGACCGACTCTTCGTAGTCGCGGACACCGAGATCACTGAAGAGAGTCATCTTTAAAGCTTTTGTAAAAGAGAAGCCAAGACCGGCTTTAACCATGAGGTTATTGTGTGATGAAGAAACATCATCATCTTCAATCCCAACCGTGCCATCTTTTTGTTCAACGCCGACAGCGAGTTCTCCTTCAAATCCTCGAATATAGGCGAAGCCAGGGCCGTCTCCGACAGGCCCTTCTTGAAAAGCGCGTATACCAGCAAACTCTGCAGCGAACAGATTTACTGAGGGTAGGTTCGGAAAGACAAAAATAAATACAATTGCAGCTCTCAGCATAATAATCGCTTTCTCCCGACGGTAACTATGATTTGCCTTCATTTTAGAATTAGATTAGCAAATCTTACGGGATGGGTGAACTAATTATCTTACTGACTAAGCTGAAAGGTCGAGGTTGCCCAGAAACTTTCCCACTTTTCCTGAGCGTATTGGGTCGGCCGTATATTGATGGCCTTGACCATATAAATGCCTGGTTTAGTCAGTTGCAGTTTTGCTTTTCCTTGTTTGTCAGTGACGCTCCAAGAAACGGCTTTACCGGAGGCCTTTTCAAGAATTGATACACGTCTATTTGGTAAGGGCTGGTTGTCAAAAAAAAGCTGCCAAGTGAGTTCGGTGAGCTTTCCTTGGCTGATCGTTAACTCACCATTGAGGCAGACAAGTTCAATCTTAAGATCAAGTTTGCGATCGATTTGCTTAGCTTTGAAGTTCTTTGGAACAATAAGAGCTTTCGCAAAGCGGCGGAAGCGTTCTTTGATCTCAGCTTGCGAGTCTGCCTGCTTGGCGACGACACCCAAAAGCCCCTCTTCTTCGAGATAACCATTAAAATCTTTCGGTTTCAGTGCAATCGACTGAAAAGCACTTTCATAGACAACGATACCGGGCTTGTCCGATTGAAAACGAAAGTATCCGGCTGGGTCAACGCCTTGTCGACCTGGAATGTCCTTTTTGTTGCTACTGGCGAGTTGGTGATATTCAAAGCGTTTTAAATGGGCGGGGTGCCGCACCACAACTTCACCTTCATACTCAGTACCAACTCTTAAGGATAGGGAAAGAATTCTGCCTTTCTGCGGGTGAAACTGACTAGGCTCAATCCAAAAATCATGCGCTAACCCTTGAGTCGTCATAAAGAAAACACTGGCAGTAATGATGATTCTTAATAAGTTTTGCAAAATGAATGACTCCACACAATTAAATGAAAAAAGCAAACAGTAATATACCTGCTGCGGCAATCCAGCTGCCTAACACCCTGACGATCGTATCCGTGACTTTATGTCTCAAGCGATAATGTAGGTAAACAACTGTCAGATTAATCACTAGAAACCACAAAATAGTTGCTAAGATGAGTTGCTCGGTCATCATAAAAAATAATCGTTCAAAAAAGCTTAGGCCGTAGAACACCATAAACAAGATGCTGTAGAGATACTTGACGATGAGCGGTAAGGGAAGTTTAGTCGCAACGACAAGGCCGGTGACAGCGAGTAGAATAACTGAAACAATCGACATCGAAAAAAAATCGTCGATAAAAAAGTAATGAAATAGACAGGTCATCGCCAAAGTGACGGTAGCGAGAAGGCTGTTTTTAACACCAAACTTTAAAGTGTCTTGGCTAGAAAAAAGAGCAATCACTAAACTTGCAAGAATCACTTCCGGGGTTGTTAGCGGTA
The DNA here is from genome assembly GCA_964490675.1 of uncultured Oligoflexales bacterium. GTDB lineage: Bacteria > Bdellovibrionota_B > Oligoflexia > Oligoflexales > JAWKNZ01 > CAZBDM01. The sequence continues at coordinate 3,057 of CAZBDM010000287.1, read as the reverse complement.
AGAGCCAGCTCAATGGTTGTTCCCAAGGTTAAGCGAAAAGAAAGTAAACCCCTGTAAGAGCGACGAAGCCCCCGCAGATTTTGAGGACGTTTTTGCCGAATGATTTATGCTCGATGAAACTTATTAAGATTCCAGCCAAGTGCAGCAGCCCTGTCCCCAAGACAAACCCGATACTGTAGGTTACCGGTGAAACGGCAGTCGGCAGCTCGGTGCCGTGCGCGTGACCGTGAAAGAGAGCGAAAAATCCAACGATAATCGAAGCGAGAATGAGGTTGATTTTGCGATAAGTAATAATCAAAACCCCCAAAACAACTGCTGATAACGCGATAAATATTTCAGTGTAGGGCAAGCCGATGCCTTTTATGCCAATGACACCGCCGATAGCCATAGCGAGAGGGAAGTAGACAGGTAGCTGCCAAACGGCACGGCCACCTAAAATTGCACCAAGGATGCCAACGGCGACCATCGCTACGAGGTGATCAAAACCGTAGATTGGATGCAAAAACCCAGAGACAAAACCTCCAGCTTCGCTGGTATGAGCGTAGGCAAGCGATGAAAAAAGCGTCAAAAGGACCGCAGTGATAAATTTTAAAAGCACCTTTCACCCTCCACAATTGTCGTAATCAAAGGTTAGTTTCGATTTTTTTCGCCTTTATTGCAAGAAATAAACTATTATAACGGCCTGTTTGTGTCTGTGAGGAGAATCGACATAATGCAACAAGCGGCCGTCCGAAATCTTGTCAGGGTGTTGTTCCACACCATTCCATTGGTTCCTCTTATCGAAGGACGACTTTACCTGACGATTGCAGCAGTGCTTTTAGTGACGATCCCCTACATAAAGGTCAATAAGCTTGATCTCCAGCTCAAGGAACAAGGTGACACGAAGCTTTCCGATGCTGAAATTAAATCGATTGAAAAGGCCTCTGAAAGATGGCGTTACTTAACTTTTCTATCAGGCTAGATTTTTAACCCGGTTCTTTTCTTTATCGTAAGCCAAGCATCACGGCATTGCTGGCCAACATCGTCTTCGTCAATTAAAACTGGGTGACCTTGCCATAGCACAAAACGACCGTCGACCATAACGTGTTTTACGTGCTGAGCCCCCATCGAATAGATAAGATTTACAAGCGGGTCTGTCATAGGTTCACAGTCAATTGTTTTCCTAAAAAAGACCAGGTCAGCTTTTTTGCCTTCTTTAATCGAGCCCATTTGATCGTCTAGGCCCATGGCCTTAGCGGCATCGATGGTAACCTGGCGGAATAGACGCTCGGCACTTGTCTGACTAGGATCGACCCCTTGGTGACGGCTGATCATACCGCTAAACTTCAATTCTGAAAGAATATTCGCACTATCATTGGAAGCGGCGCAGTCAGTGCCCAAGGCAATCGGGATGTTGTACGCAAAGAATTCTTTGATTGGTGCAAGACGTTCATAAATGATCTGTGAACTCGGACAGAATCCGATCGTTGCCCCACTGTCAGCGACTCTTTTGAGATCATCTTTGTCAGCACTGACCAAATGAACGACCAGAGAGTTTTCAAACAAAGCCCCACAGCGGTCGGCGAGCATAACGGGACTGATACCTGACTTTTTGAGAGTTGTTTGGCGTTCGCTGTCCGTCTGGGAAAGGTGCATATGAAGGGGAAGCTTGTCGGTCTTCGCCCAGTCCGCACATTCTTTGAGCAAGGCTTCAGAAACGGTATCGCCGGCGTGCGGTGCGACCACAGCAGTGATGCGGTCAGAAAAAGGCCACTTGTTGATAAGATCTTTGGCTCTTTCAAGCGAACCTTGCGGCATGGCCGTGCCGATATCGGCAACGAGTTCACCAAGATTCATTCTAACGCCAAGTGCCTCAGCAGCTTTACCTATACCTTCGGTGAGATAGTAATGTTCGTAAGAACAAGTTACTCCTGAGCGTAAGCTGCCAATGAGGTCACTATAGCTCAGAGGCTCTGTGAGCTCGGCAGTCAGCTTGCTTTCGGTGGGGAAAAAAAGTGTCTCAATCATCGACTTTTGGTTATGGGCAAGGCCGCGGAAAAAACTCATTGCTGAATGGGTATGAGCGTTGATGAGCCCTGGCGTCATCATATAGCCGCTGGCATTTACTGTGGTTGCGTTGGGGTAGGACTGAGAAATCTTTTCTTCATTGTCTACCGCGACAATGCGATTTCCTTTTACGACGACCCCCCCGTGATCAAAGATTTCCCCCTCGCCGCTAATAACCGTGGCACCAAGAAAGGCAGTTTGTTCTGCGAGCTGAAGACAAGACTGTTGCTCCAGCGAGACATGAGGTGTTTGAGGCATGTTTCCGCCCATTCTGATTAAAAGTGAATCACAGTCAAGGAATCATAGCTCGACCAGTGAAAATCGTCACGGAGATTAAGGAAACAATGCAAGAAACTCATCAAACAATGCGGTAGCGTGGGGAGGGAAACCAAAGCGTCCTTGATGGGCTTTGATGTCGGCTGCCAACACCTTAAGCGTTTCGATCGTATCGTTCCTATTAGAGTCAGGGTTAAAGAATGTCAGGGGCGTTGGAAAGCATCAAAAACGAAGGGTGTCGAAGCCTATGGTCTTGATAGAAGTTTTTTAAATAACCACCAGCAGGTTTCAATAAAAATCAGAAAAACATAAAATAATTTTATGAAAAATATATGGTTGATTAAAATCTTCAATAGAAATATTATGCGGTTCTTAACGACAAAAGGGTCCTCTTAGGCCTTGTTTTACCTTCTCAAGTAATTTCAATACCTTAATAACTAAAACTGAATTTATCGGATCGGCACTATGACAGTAAAGCTTCTACCAGTTCTTCTCATTAGTTTGGCCCTGCAACAGTCATGTTCCTCACAGGTGAACCCAGACCAGTCAAGCCTCGATAAGGAAGTGAGTCAGTCGACCAGCTCAGGTAATCTATTGACTGACATCATGGACGTTAAGTCGTTTACCTTGGACAACGGCTTAACAGTCTACGTCAGCGAAAACAATCTCCAAGCTAAGATCTACGCTTTAACTGTCGTCAGAGTAGGTGGTATTCACGGGCCAGATGATAACACT
>CAZBDM010000286.1:0-6172 GCA_964490675.1 uncultured Oligoflexales bacterium | reverse complement strand
AGTGGAAGTTCTTCTTTTCTACCAGCTTGCTCGAAAAGAAGACCTTCCACTTTTTTGGTTGTTGCTGGAACAGCGTTTAAACCTTTGATTCTAATCAGAAAAAAATCTAATGCCTTGGTATAGTTTTTCAGTCTGTAATAAGCCTGTGCAAGATTCTGCGCAGCACTGGCCTTTTCAACACTACCTTCATCACTCAAAAAGTAGGCGACGAGCATAGAATCTATGGCAAGTTCAAACCAATCCACTTGCTGATCGCCAAAAAAAGAACTTACGATAGACCAATTTTCTTCAAATTGGGGTAAAAGGTCTCCTGAATCATAGTAAGCTTGTAACCAATACCCCCTTTGAAAGTAAAGCCATCCCAAAGTTAAGTGAATGTATGATATTTGATCGTCGAGTTCTCTTAATTTCTCAAGCTCTTTGATGAGATCATCAATAATCGACATTCGTTTGGAAATTGACTCTGCTTTGTCGATTTTAAATGTTTGAGAAAAGACAGCCGCATAACGCTTTGCAACATCCTCTGGTTTATCTTCAGAGTCGTCGATAAATTCCTGGGATATGCGCTCAATATCACCTAAGAGATAAGCAGATTCTGCGACACCTCTTGATGAAGAAATATTGCCTGGACTCATTGTGTTAACAGTCAAGTAGTTTGTTAAGGCCTCGTCAAACTCATCACGACTCAAATTTAGACGAGCTTTTTTAATCAATGTTGCGACGAGTAGGTCGGTAGAACGTCTCTTGAACTCAGGAATACTTGACAATGTTTCAACAAGATCAAAAAGCAAATCTTCTAAGTCTTCAAATCTTCCTGTTTTTGAAGCAATATCGTGGAGATAACTCGCTGCTTTTAGGGACACTTGCGGGATATTTCCGAATTCTATTAAGATCAGCTTAAACTCATTGGCAGCGACAAGGTCAAGCTTATCTTTTAAAAAGAGCTCACCAATTCTCAATCGCGCTAGGGCTCTCAAAAGCTCAGGGTTTTCTTGATCTGAGATCAGATAAGATAGTTTTTCGCGAGGATGCTCTGCATTACTTAAAAGATCAACAATACTCTCAGCAGCAGTGACTTTGTCTTCATTACTAGTGAAGATGCTCTCAACAATTTTCTTGTACTTTTCAATGGTAGCCTTTTCGTCTGAAATAATCGGTAGAAGACTCGCATAATAAAGCTCATCCTTGTGGGTCGTGATACCCCACTGTTTTTTTTCTTTTGCTATCTGCTCTAACACTTCTCTTGCTTTAAAGAAGCGTCTAAGACTGGCCAAGATTTGTGCCTTTAGAATCTTTGCTTCAATAATGATCATTTTAGAGGAGGTGTCTTTCTTACTGACTAAGATTTTTTCAGTGATAGATAGTAGTTTTTCTAGCTGTTCTGAGGCCCTAGGAGCTAAAGGCTTGCTATAGGAGGGGAAGAGATAAGCTCCCAAAGATAACCTTAGAATTTCAAGATGTGATAGCGCCACAATTTCTTCTTGTTCTTTAAAATTTTGTTTAATCTTTTCTATTAGCCACTGAGCTTGAAAGGTTTTTTTGTTTTGAACCAGAAGTCTTAGTTCCCGGTAGGCGAGATCGGCAGCTTCACGCTGCATTTTTCGTGAAAAAAACTTCGCTTGAGCGGCCCTTAATATATAAATCTTATCGTTAATATCAGAACGGTTTCTCACTTGGCGATATACGTCAGCAAGATTATTTGCGACAACAAACTGTCCATTGAGGGGGAGTCTGAAGACATCAAGACCGAGCTCATTTTGCCTCGTGAAAAAGAGACTGTCACCTCTTTGCTGCGGTGAAAAAGCCGAAAACGAACTGCTGGACAACGGCACCAGATTGAAATTTTCCTTCTTCAGGGCATTTTTCTGTTGTTCAAAGTTGAACTTCCAAATCGTGGCTTTATCATCTGCATTTACCTTTCCATCTTCATTGCTATCGCCCATGTATCTTATGAAGTAGACTTCTTTCCCATCTTCACTGAAGGAGGGATGACCATTTTTTATAACTTGATTGTCAGTTAGCTTGATGATCTTTGATATTTTTTCATCATATGCATAGATGTTGCCATTATAGACATACACAACCCATTTACCATCCGGCGAAACGTTTGGCTGCGTCCCTTTTAGATTACCTAGTGGTTTGACTTTTAAATCGTCTACATTAGTCGTCTTCAAAGATGAATGAGAAGCACCCGGTCTGCGGGATGAAAAAACAACTCTTTGGCTATCTGGATACCAGGCTGGGTCTGAGTCTTCCGTGTCAGCGGATTCTGCACTATCAATGATTTTTTTGTTCCAATGATATAGCTTTCTAAAACTCCAGCCTAGCCTCATGAAATGAATGTCACCAGAAGCATCATTACGCCTCGAAATAAAAACGAGTGTTTTGCCATCAGGACTCATCTTGGCATTAAAATCATCAGCTGAATGTTCCGTCAGCTTTCTTGCAAATCCACCTGATACGCGTTTTATCCAAATATCTTTATTAATCGATCGATCCGACGTATATATGAGAAATTTATTGTCCTTAGTCAAATCTGGCGAGAAATTTGACTCACTGCCGGCAGTCACTTGTAGCGGAGAATTGAATTCAAAGAGATTATCGCTGCTAGAAAGAGACAAATCATCGGCGACCTCTTCTTTTGCACAAGAGATTGCTATAACGATGAATATGAGAATGACTAAATAACTATTCACGGATTAGACTCAATTCCTTCGGCTGAGACGATTTTCCATTGGTTTTTTTCTCGTTCGATAAAATGACCTGGTTTGGCTTTCTTTTTCATAAACTCAGAAAAGGTGCGTTTTACCGAAGGGAGATCTTTAGTAGACAAGTTTGGGTTTGAATCTATGGTATCTTGCCAGATAATTCTGCGATCCCGGTTTTCCTCTGCGAGTAGCTTTTTCGCGAGCTCTTTAAGATTTTTATCTGCTTCTTTTTTGGTGATGTTTTTTGAAAGAAGCTTTAATTCACCAAGATATCCTTCACCAATTATTTGAAGGTCTTTTAATTCATCAATATCATCCTGATTAAACTTCTGATTTGCTCTGGCTAGTTCTACTTTGTTAGCTTCGATATTTTCTGCCTGCTTTGAGCGGACGGTTGAAATTAAAATAATATCCTCATCAATATTTTCATATTGTCCCATAATTTGATTTTCCAAGGCGGTTTTTTGCGAAGTCACCTCAAAACTAAACGTACATGCCTTCAGAAAAGCGAGCACATAAAATATTAAAACTAGTCTGACTAAATTCATTTTTAACTACCGCTATCCATAAAGTTGTTGACTATTTGTGATATGGGAAACTTTGATAACTTGGGGACAGGAAGGGGTACCCCACCAAGATCAACATCTACTTCCATATCGATTTCACCATTTTTTATCGGAATTGAGACTTGGTTTAAATCGCCAACAATTAAAGCCTTTCTTATGTCGGCAATTGTAGGATTGTTATCTTCCGGATCAACAAAATCAAAAACCATATTTAATTGCTCTTTACCAATCGAAGTGATCTCAATGCCACCAAACATATCCGACGATACGAAATCAAAATCCAGGTGAACCGTAGCATCTATATTGGGTTTTGAACCGGTTAGACTAAATCTTTTTCTGCTTTTAAAATTCGGTAAATTATCCAGTAACCTGTGACTGTTTAGCCTGGTTAGATGAACCGAGGTCTTTAAGTTTTTAGGCAGAGGATCAAAAGCCAACTGAAATTCACCTCTAATTTTTCCTCCGAGAAAGTCCATGACAAATTGATTGAGAGCAATCCAGTTTTGTCTCACTTCAACATCAAATTCAATATCTTGCATTTCAAGATTGAATGCCGATATTTTTTCGATAAATATTGGTCGTCTTTTTGGATAAAAAGGTCTGATACTACCATAGTCAACCAAAGCGATCTTGTTGGTTTTTTGCTTTTCTTTCGAGTTTTTTTGATTAAGGTAATCTTCAATCTGAACAATTAATTGGTTATTTAAGTTATTGTCTTGCCGATCTTCCTGTTGTTTCTCTTCTTCTTGAGACTTTGTCTGATCAGGCTTGGAAAATTTTCTTGTCATCTCCGCAACACTTACACTCTGACGAAAAGGAATTTTGCCACGCATGCCCTTGACACTAATAAGATTCGCATCTGTTGGGTTTTCTCCTGAAATAACTAAATTGAACTTATCGAATTGGGTCAAACCGCTGACAATAAATTCATCAAGATCGTTTGACTTAATATTGGTTTCAAATTCAAAACTACCGGAAGTACTTATACCAGAGTAGACTTCTTTGAGACCGCTTTGCTTGATAGCCATCTTAACTTGACTAGAAATGTCTTGAGGAAAAAATTTTTCATTAAGGCTAGCCAAAGCCTTAACAACAATAGTTGTATCGTATTCTTCTAACCTGATTTTTAAATCTTTAAGATCAATACTTTTCATTTTTGCTTGTTCGGCATCGACTGTAATACTTATCTCGCCAATTTCCTGCGGGAGTAGATTTGTTTTTACACCTCCAATAAAAATATCTGTGGTTAACTCTGTGTCAATTTTATTGATAATATTTTCAAGTCCATTTTCTAAACCTGTATGGTTTCTCACTTCAACTTGCATTGAAAATCTCGGCACCTCTACAGCCTGGAAATCTTCTCCAACGGGTAGGTTAATCTTTAGACTTTTCCATTGTTTTTTAAGATCAAATTTTTGTCGTTGAAGATTGCCGGTAGAGTTAAACCGCAGAGAGAAATCCTCTAGTTCGGTGTCAAAAAGAGGTACTTTGGTATGAAAATTTGAAAGTTCAACTTGACTTGAATATTTGATGTCTGCAGAAGGCAAAGCTAAGATAATATCTTTCTCAAATCCTGCTGGTAATGTTCCACGCACTGTCATTTGTGATTCAAATTGGCCAGAGATTTTCTTTGGAAAAAACTTGTCGAGATCTAACAAAGAAGAAAATGGCCTAACCACCTGTGAAAGTCTTTCTAAACTACCTAGTGACATTGCCTGACTGACTCGGAAGCGTTGACACTTATCTTTACAGCTGCCAATGAGAGACAGTTCAACAAGTTCGCCAAGCTCTACTCTTAGTGTGTTCGCTAGTCTCTCTATGTCTTGAGATACGCTAGCGTCTGATTCTAGTAATAAGGGGGCATTAAAAGGACTTATATTCTTCCCTGAAACGCTTACTTCTTTACTTTCAATATTTACCTTAACGATAGGAAAATCAAGGCTAGGGTACTCGCCCCTAGCCGTTGTTTGAATAACCATGTCGTTGACTTTTAAATCAATGGGACCAATTTCTGTTTTCTGGGAGATACTTATATGGTCAATATTTAGGTTATTTAAGATATCAATTTGTGATCCTTTGGTCCTCACGGCTGGCGAAATCGCCGTAAATACCGAACCATCTATTGAGGATATTTTCGCATTTAGTGGCTCATAGCCTAAAGAAACATTCTCAAAGTTTATTTCTGCTTTTATAAAAGGTAAATGTTCACTCAGGTCAATGTTCGCAAAATGAAATGGGCCATTGATAGAGATGGTTTTTATTTCAATCGCACCGTCAAGAACCACTCCATTAACAAACTTTCCTGCTAATCGGCTGATTTTAGTAAGATCAAACTCTCCTGACTGGATCATATCAATGTCGATTATTTTCTCTTTGGGTTGTTTAAATGTAAAAGAACCCTGCGCTTTGTAATTAATCATATCATTGAGAGTTAATGACAAATTATCTAGCTCAACGCCTGATAGATCCTCTTTTAGTTTGGTCAAAAAGCTAGTGTAAAGATTAATTTCCTCAAGACTCAATTGATTAACATTACCTTTTTTGACACCAAAATCGACTTCGAGGCCAAGTTCACTGAGATCTTTTAGAAAAACACTAAAGAATAGCTCCGACTGTACACTAATATTTTGGGATACAGCTCCTTTGTTATCATAGTCTTTAAATTTTAAGATCAAACGTTCGTCTTCTGATGATTTTACCTCAGTAAAAAAACGACTACGATTACCTTTCCATTGTCCGCCAAGCTCAATACTCAGACCTGATAATTGCAATTCTTGGATTATTCGTTGCTGCTCGAAATTTTTAAAAGAAACCTGAAAATTTTCCAAACCAATGTTTTGAATATCTAAATCAACAGGTAAGTAAATACTTTTAGGATTGAAGGGAAGAAAAATAGGG
>CAZBDM010000285.1:0-6178 GCA_964490675.1 uncultured Oligoflexales bacterium | reverse complement strand
TTGTCCTGGTCGATAAAAAAGGAGTCGTTCGTGGCTTTTATCGCAGCGAAATAGCTGCAAGTCTAAAAGACCTATCAAAACATCTTCATCAGTTACTCAATAATCCAGCTATTTAAAAAATCTCTCAAAATATGATCAATTATGTCGATAACCAAAGAGGAACGCGGCACCAATGGGAGATTGAGAGATGCTAAAGTTAAATATCATTGCACTTTTAAGCCTAGTGCTGTCCGTTGCTTGTACCAATAGTGACGATCCTAAACTATGGGAAGAGCCAGAAAGAACCGCTTCCGCTCCAAGCCCGTCACAAAGACCGGAAGCTGATGAGGAAGAGCCAAAAGAAGTCATTAAGAGAGATTCCTCGAACAACCATCAAGCTTGGATCCCTGATCTTCCTAAAAGTACAGTCGATGACGTTGACGACAACCCGGAAGAATATCTCATTGATCAAGAGGATATCGGTGAAGTCCGCTCCGAAGGTCCTTACAATGATATGTTCGAGAAAGGTGTGAACTTTGATAAGGATGAGATTCGAAGAGAACAAAAAAGGAAGTCAGTCAACCACCCCTATCGCATGGTGAATTCAAGTAGATTAAACGTTAGAAAGGCACCATCGTCTAAAGGGCGCTTGAAAAGAACGCTCTCAAAGGGTGATGAAGTAAGGGTTTATGAAGACTTTAAAGGCTGGTCGAAGATCGGAGAGGGTGAGTACGTAAGAAGTCGCTACCTGACACCAATCGCTCATTAGTGTTTTTCTAAGATTCTTACAACCATCTGTTTTGTTGAGGTAAAAATAGTTTTTTAAACCCTGGCTTTAAACTCGCCGATAGCTCCCTAAGGCATCAAAGGTGGCTCCAAATTTAGAGTCAAAGGTTAGAAAGTCGGGAGAAAAATCGTGTCAGGATCTTATAAAACTGGGTCAATCTCCAGTTGCACCAACTATGAGTTTCGCTACCTTATAATTTTTTCATTAACATTGTCGATGATAGTTGGGCTTAGTGCTTGTTCGTCATCATCGGAAACAACTCCGACCCAGAAAGCCAATCCTCCAACCAGTGAAAAAGAGATTAACTCAGCTTCAAATGACAAAGAAAATTCAGATACGACATCGGCAGGATCTGAGGATGCAACCGGTGATGATAAATTGAGCGAAGAAGAACGCTTAAAGCGACAAAGAGAAGCTCTAATGTTCTTTAACGAATCCGTCATTCCTGCTTTTGAAACAACCTGTAAAGCTTGTCACGCCGATCCGAGAGAAAGTCCAATTATCCAAGGTCCACAGTCAATCTATGGTTATTCATCAATGAAGTCTTGGTTAACTGAGGGTAACTCGATGTTAAATAACAAACTTATGCAAAAAGTTACCAATGCAATTACCCACCAAGGTGGTGATCAATGCAATGGAAATGTTGAAGCTGGTCCTTGTTCAATTATCATTGCTTGGTGGAAAAAAGAATTCGGTGAAAGCAGTGAAAGTGTAGATGGCTTTGGTAACCTCGGCAAAATTGATGAAGTGGATGCAACAGGCGATGTTTATGGATATGCGGGAAGTAAAAACGATCCTGCTGCGGTCGCCGAAATAAACCTATACGTTGGTGGACCAAAAGGTTCAGGCACACTAATAGCGACGTTTGATGCCGATCAAAATGGATATGCTGGAGGTATTCCTGGAAACCACGCTTTTAAGTTTAAACTTCCTGAAGCACAAAGAGATGGCACTTCAAAAGTACTTCACGCTTATGGAAAAATAGATGGCGTTGAATTTGAACTCGGTGGCAGTCCCTATACTTTCGTTGCTTATACATCTACACAAGCTGGTCAAAACTACTTTGCTAGTGATGTGCAACCAGCACTCAATAACACATGTTCAAATGGCAGCTGTCATGCCAGCGGGTTCGCTTACAATGGTGCGTACTACCGCCTCATAACCCCATCGCCTGCTGCGGGGGGAACAGCTTCCAACAATGGAATCATTAATCGTGCTAATGGTCTTCTCAATCACCCACGCAATATTTGCGACCGGGTTTCAGGGGGAGCTCCTTGTAGCCAATTAAGGACTTGGTGGGGGCTTGAGTTCAACTAGAAAGTCATTCTTGCCATGCTTTCGGAGCAAGGCTTTCCACCTCAAACTGTGAATTTAAGAAGCCCATACCTATAACAAGGTCTTGGGCTTTTAAAATGATATTTGCTGGTCTGTCAAAATCTACGATTTGCTCATCTTTAAGCTTAAAACTCTCTCCTTTCCAATATGATAATTCTTGCTCTCGATTAATCCTTGCAATGTTTCTTGTGGCGAAGTCACCGAACTTTAGGGCAGCCACCGTGGTTAGCTTTGGGATGCGCATCTTTATGCGTAAAAAGGGCATGCCAGTAAAAAGAAGATTAAGCCCCAAATCAGCATGATGGTCTTTGTTGCGCAGATATATCGTTCTCTTGCCCCTCCTTAAGTACTCGAATGGATCGAATAACTCTCTCTCAATTCCGTATAAGCAGCAGATAAATTCAAGATAGGGCTCTATTTCTATGGAGGTTAGTTTGACAAGTTGAGGGCCTTTAGCCACTGATTTCACCCCTCTTTTCAAGGAGAGCAAAAAAGAAGCCCCCACTATTATTCTGATGTGGCCAGACGCGCCGGCAGTGTTTTATATCATCGATAAAGCGTTGGTTTTTCCATGTTTGAATACCTTCACTAAAGACAAAATCCTTTAAGTCTTTTAATGGGTTAATAGTGAGTTGACCGTCATATTTTCTGATGACACGATCGATGACCGCTTCATTTTCCTCAGGTGCGAGGCTGCATGTCGCGTAGACGATCTTGCCGCTTGCTTTGCATAGCTTAACAGCGCGGAGAAGTATTTTCTCTTGAAGTGTAGAGAGTCTATTGGAATATTCTTCGGAACAGCGTTGAAGTATGGATAAGTTTTTTCTCAAAGTTCCGTCGCCACTGCAAGGTACATCAGCTAGCACAAGATCAAAATGGCCGAATGAATTAGGAAGTGTTGCCGCATCGTAGTTGACGATACTAATATTGACTGCTCCGATTTTCTCTGCGGCTCTCATCATGATCTTTATGCGGCTGTGATCAAAGTCATTAGCTATGATGGTGCCTTTATTGTTCATGAACTGCGAGCATAGTAGTGACTTATTTCCAGGAGCAGCACATAGGTCGAGAACTCTATGTGATTGATCAGGAGAAAGAGCCAATACCGGTAACATCGCGACAGCTTCTTGAACGTGGATCAGTCCCAAGCGATAGGACTCTGTGTTGCCAATTTTACATTCTGACTGACACTCATAGGCGTCTTTAAGCCAAGCGAGTTTTTTGAGATCTACTGCTAAATGAGCAAACTCGCTTTCGACGAACTTTTCCTGACGGCGAAACTTGTTGAGCCAAAAACAGGTCGGTAAAGGGCTTAAAGCGCAATCTCTAAAAGTATTGACGTCTGAGATAATGGCGGAATATCTCGCGATCAAGTTTTCTAGATATTTTTTATTGTCAGTCATTTTTCGTCTTTGTTTAAGTCGCTGATCTAACATGTTAAAATGGTGGTACTTATAATGTTAAAAGTTTGAAAATGCTAACACATTTGAAAATAAGGCAGTGAATGCAGGGATCTTTGACGATTAAGCCACTTGAGCTTAAACTATTTTATAGTCCTCTAGCTCTTCAGGTACTGTCTTTATGTGGTTATGCCGTTGTCGCACGAGAAGTCTATCATTTTGAAAGACCCCACAGCGTAACCGCTCTCATCATTCTAGTGGCGCTTGTTTTTGATACCATTATCGGTGTCATTAAATTCAAAAAACTGCGCTTTCCCTTTGCTACGATCACAACTGGATTTGCCTGTTCGCTTCTACTCGACTCCCCTTACCTGTGGGTTTATCTTTTCGCTGCCGTTATTGCGGTACTATCAAAAGCATTTATCCTTGTTGAAAATCGTCATATCTTTAATCCTGCTAACTTCGCTGTTGTCGTCGTGCTTCTCCTGTTTCCAGAGTTTGCGACTGGTATGCCGCAGCTCTTTGCGAGTCATTATCAGGCCTCGGTAGCCTTTTTTATGGTTGGTCTTTGTGTGGCTGTTTATGCGAAGGTTATTGACATGACCCTTGTATTTATCGCGTGTTTTGCCTTTTTTGCTTTTTTAAGAGCTGACTTTGATTGGTATCATGGTCTTACCAATCTATATCTTTTGCTTTCGCCAGCTATGCTTCTTTTTATGTTTCAAATGATTACAGATCCTATGACGATCCCCAAAAGCTTCAAATTTAGGTTGATTTGGGCGGTTAGTATCGCCACCATTGACTACATTTTTAGGCAAGCTAAAATCCCCTACGGTAATTTCTACGCGTTATTTTTAATAACTTGTCTGTTGCCATTTGTGTGGCAGATGGAAAAGAAAGAAAAAGGGATTTAGGTGATGAATGTCAGAGCCAAACAATTTACTGGAGTTTTTGTCGCATTGGCTCTCGCAGTCGTCGCTTTAGCTAAAAATTATTACGATGGGTTTGCAGCACAAAGGCATAAAGAAGAAAATGAAAAGAGATTTCTTTCGTTCTCTCATCAACTTGCTTTCGAAGAAATAACCTCGAAAGCTGGAACGAATTTCATTCACAAAGACTACAACGATAATGAAGATCTTAGATTTTTTGTCTTTTCACCTGGAATTGCTGTAGGTGATGTCAATCAGGACGGACTTCAAGATTTTTTTATTGTCAACTCTTCCTATCAATCAAAAAATCACCTTTACATCAATAAGGGAGATGGAAGTTTTTACGAGGCTGCTGGTGATTATGGGATTGACCAAGTCAATGGTCCTAATGAGGCACCAGTTCTCTTTGATTTCGACAATGATGGCGATCTTGATCTTTTTATCTCTCAATTTGGTTGTAGTGAATTTTATCTGTTCGAGGGTAGTAAATATGTCAAGCGTAACGAACTTCTTGGTTTTGATTGTCTAAACTCTCACTATGCGCAGGCTATTGATGTCAACTTCGATGGCTTTTTAGATCTCGTCATTATAGGTTATGCTCGCCCCTATGATCGAAGAGAGGACTTTGTCAAAGAACGTCTACGATCGATGAAGTCACGTGATGAAAAAAGCATCTCATCTCCTGAAGGACCCGAAAATATATTCGATGCTCTCAACGGCGAAAAAAATTATGTGCTATTTAATCAAAACGGAAAATCCTTCAAAATTGATAGTGAGTTGTTTAGGGGGGAGGAAGGTCGCTTCTCCTTTGATACAGGAATTACTGATCTGAATGGTGATGACAAGCTTGATTTCGTTTTGGTCAATGACTTTGGCCCTGATGAATACTTTACTCTTGATCAATCTGGAGAACGCCTTACTAAGAATATTGTATCCTTTGATAGAAGAAATGGCATGAATGTCTCGTTTGCGAGTTTTCCTAACGACAAGTTTCCGATGATTTATATTTCGAATATCTATTTAGGACAGTATGAGCAGAGGGGTAATTTCCTTTGGCAGTGGAATGGCAAAAGATTGCAAGATATAGCCTACAAAAAGAAAGTCTTTGACTGTGGGTGGGCCTGGGCAGGTAATTTTAATGATTTTAATCACGATGGTTTTCCAGATCTTTACGTTACAAATGGTTATATCAGTTCAAAAAATAGTGAGACCAACAGCAATTTTTATATGGCTTCTTTGAAAACACTACCCGATCATGTTTTTTATGATCAAATTGTCATGCCTGAGGGAGAAGCTCTTTTTAATATTGCGCTTGACTTCAAAAATAAGTCTTTTGCCGGATATCAAGACGACTGTTTTTTCTTTTACGATCCTCAACAAAAACAGTTTATTAATGCTAGGGATGCGTTGGCTATGAAAGGCACCTGGGACGGGCGATCAGTGGCATCAATCGATTTTGATAATGATGGAGATTTAGATTTACTGGTATCGGCACAGAATAATTATTTAAGATTTTACGAGAATAAACTCCCTGCCAATAAAAGATGGATTGGTTTTACGATTCACGGCAGTATCTCTAACAGGCAAGCAATCGGGGCGATTGTTACTGTCAAAACGAATCAAAGTGAATACCGTACTGTTCATCAAGGGGGTAAGTCAGGATTTTTAACAATATCTGATTCAAGACTTCATTTTGGTTTAAAAAAAGAAGGACTTGTAGACATAGAGATTCTGTGGCCGTCAGGAAT
>CAZBDM010000284.1:1666-6183 GCA_964490675.1 uncultured Oligoflexales bacterium | reverse complement strand
CTTAGGAAATTTAACTCTTGTACTGTCAGTTATTTTTCCAAAACGCTTGGTTCGATCTTTTTGACTTAAATCAAAAGGGGTTTTAGCAACAAAAGCACCTCTCAAGGGGAGAGTAAAAATCTCTTTGTCTTCTACAAGTATGGCTTCAACGCCGTAACTAAGTGTTTTGACCGATTGGTTAATAGGAGGTATGTCTAAATTCGCTTTCTGTCCTAGAGCCTGATCAAATAAATAAACATGCAGGCCAACAAAAAGGAGAAAAGTCTTTACCAAACGCCCACTCGCTATCATTTTGTTTGATACCCCATGTTTTTGTGAAAGTTCACTTGACCGATTAAATTATCATCTATTTTTCAAATTTTACCAAACTTTGCCGGTAATTCATGCCGATCAAGATATCCTTAACCTGGCTGTGACTATGTTATGATGGGATTACGTGTAATGACTTGTGTACGAGTCATAAGGTCAATGTGACTTCGATCTTTCCCTTATCTTTTAGTGGTCAATTTATGCAAGAAGCGATTGCGAAATACGTTAATGCCGGCAGCACCAGCTCTCGTATTAAAGCTCTTACGGAGTTGAAAGAAGAAGGTCAGAGTCTGCCGATCTCCTTTGTCGAAGACATGCTCTGCCTCAATCTTAGCAAGGAAGAGCAACTCGCTCTTATGGATGTTGTCGGTAGTGAAGATAACATCGCTCTTGAGCACTTTTTGACCTCTGGTATCGAAACCTGGACTCAGGATCTTGCTTCCTTGGCAATCCGAAGATGGTCACGAGATACTAAACACCTTTTATGGTTTCGTATATTACCTCTTGCTGACTCCCGTCTGACTTCTCAGCGCGTTCTTTACACGATTCTTGAACAATGCTGTCAAGCAGCTGGCGATATTATCTTAAATGTCTTTCTAGAAAGAGAAGGAATAGAGGAGCTTTCGGAAGCTTTTCACGGACTTCTCATGACGAGGTGTTTGCAGTGGGATATTCATCACCCCAGAATCGACGCAATCGCCCAAAAATGTCTCGAGACATCTGAGAAAACACCATGGCCAGGTCATAAGGCACTCGCGGTTTCCATAGCATGGCTAGCCAGACATAACGAATATGCATTGCGAAAAGCTATTCAAAAACAAAACATAGTAGAAAGTTGGCGCGATCTCATTCAAGCAATCTCATTTAGTAAAGAAAAGCTAGAAAGTCACTTCCAGGACCTTGATCAGTGGCTAAACGAAAATAAGTTGACCGATAAACATGTTGATGATCTGAAGACAGTTTGGACGCCCCTTTGGCTTCGTAATCAAATGTCACAAAAAACACTCGATACAGCGATTAAGTGGGTGGTTACATCTATTCAAAAGAACCAAGATAAAGAGGATCACTGGAAACTTTTTGCTGGATGTTCGACTGAAGCCCTGAAAGCCTCAGTTATTGGGATGGAAGACGATCAATCCTTTATAACCGCGCTAGCCCTGACCAAGAGTTTTTTCACCAATCCTTTTGATGAAGAAATAGTCGCTAGCGTGCGAGAACGGGTTAAAAAATCTAGTAACCCAGGATTGTTTTTTAGTTCTTTACCTGGTCGCCTACACCTTGAAATTGTCTCGGAACTTGGCAACACAAACGAAGAGCAAAAACGTATCCTCGAAGAGGAAAAACAGGTACTTGAAGATCTTACCCACATGGAATATCAGATCTTCCTCGACTACAATATCAAAGCTGAAAATGACGACGACGTCACTAAAAATGAGAACGTCCCAGAGCTTCGCGCCAGAAAGAACTTCTTTAACCTCGCTTATCGACATCAATTTGAAGAATTCACAAGTCAAAATTATTGGAGTCAACTGCAAAAAAGCTGGCGAGAGCCTAAAATAGAGCAACTTGCCGACCTCGCAAAGGCGGCACGTAAGCAGCCTGAACTCTATAAAATAAGCTATATTCACGCTCTCGGACAATTCCGAGGTCATGATGAAGCAGCCTTAAAACTCTTGGACTTCATCCGAACAAGTGACTACAGTGAAATGCAATCGGTCATTCATGCTCTTAGCGGAATAGACACACCTCGTGCCCAACAAGAGATGATCTCTGCAATCACTAGACCCAACGTTAACCTATCCCTACAAATCGAGATCTGCAATCTTCTTAAAGGTAGAGATCTTTCGAAACTACAATTAGAACTAAGAAGTGCTCTAAACGATCTATCGATCAATGCAGATTCAGAGAGTGGTTTTTTAGAACTACGAGAAGCCTTATCCGATCTCATCTCAGTACAAACATCTCCGATTGAACAGAGTGAGAAAAGCCCTGAAGCGACGACTTCAAGCGGTGATCTCGATAACATTCTGAGTAAGAAGATTCCGAATTATCAAAGCTTATCGAGTGAAGTACGACGCGCCTTACGTACGGCTCAGTTCTTTGACGATCAAGTACAAGGTGTTGTAAGCTCCGCCCATTCGATCGACCTTAGTCCTGTCATAGATATGCAATATAAAGCGCTTGAGCTACTATTTAGAGAACAGTTTGAACAAATATGCTTCCAAATTATCAGCGACGGTATATTACAACGGAAGCTTGACGTCATTGGCTACGCACGTCCTATACCAAAGGCAATGGATGAGTTTGAAAGGTATATAGGATCTCTCCCCATCATCAAAGAAATCCCTTATTTTAGTAAGTTTAAACTGCGTAAGATGTTGAGAGCCATCTGTCAGTATCGTCCTGGCAAAAGATTTACTCTCGATGGCATTAAAGCCTTTTCGCTTTTCTTTATCTCGTTCGGACGCCACAGTTGTCGTTACGGATTAGAAGAGATTGCCCATCTAGGCTTTAAAGACGACAAAGATCTCGCTGAGTACTGTAAAAAGCTGCATATCTTCCAGGACTTCAGAAACCGAGCCGCTCATGAAGGATTTCACCCTGACGCACACAATAATATCGGTGGTATCTGGGAAAAAACCGCTGACATTATCGAGGGTGTCTTTGAAATCAAGTCTCACTTTGAGTTCAAACCCGTCACGGGTGGTCACTTCGGTGGAGCATTCAAACAACCGGTGGTCGAGAGAAAGCCTTCTAAGCCGCCCAAAGCTTCATAATTTACTGATTGAGAGTCACCCCCAAAACCTCTTAAACCCTTGTTAAAGCAGGGGTATTCTGCCCGAATCAACAGTCTTACGTACTTCCCTTAACAAAAAAAACAAGAATATTGTCATCGTCCTGTTGCAAGTGTAGGATCAGGGCTTTGGTGTGCATCTCGATCCATTACAACCGAAGGATAACATCCATGTCAGATAAAGTTGCTTTAGTCACCGGCGCAAGTAAAGGTATCGGAGCCGCTTGTGCCATCGCTCTTGGAAAGATGGGCTACCAGGTCGCTATTCATTTTCGTAGTAAGCCTGAGTTGGCCGAACAAGTCGCTAGTGAAATCCCAAATTCACAGACTTTCCAATACGATCTCGCAGAAGACGGAGCTTGCGAAGCGCTGGTTAAAGATGTCAAAGCTAAGATGGGTCGCATTGATGTCCTCGTTAATAATGCAGGACTCTCTATCGATCAGCTCATTACTTTCGCTAAACCTGAAGAATTCAATCGACTTCTAGACACCAATGTCAAGCCGGTCTTCTTACTATCAAAATATGCGTCAAGGCTTATGATCAGACAAAAAGCTGGCCATATCATTAACATTACTTCCGTTGTCGGTCACACCGGTAATCCTGGCCAATCGATGTATGCTTCGACTAAAAGCGCCATCACAGGCATGACAAAATCAATGGCTGGTGAACTTGCTAAATTTCGTATCCACTGTAATTGTATAGCTCCAGGATTTATTAAGACCGATATGACAGATCAACTTCCTGACGATGTCCAAAAACAAATTCTCGATAAGATTCCATTAGGACGTCTCGGCACTCCAGAAGACATTGGTAACGCCGTCGCTTTTCTTTGTTCAGAGCAAGCTGCATACATCACGGGATCAACGATTCACGTAAACGGTGGTATGTATCCTAACTGAGAAATCTTTTCCCTAAGGATTGGTAGAAATGACAGAAGCACAACCTCGGTTAGTGATTACGGGAATGGGATGTGAGCATCCCGAGCATGAATTAAGTAACAAGTTCTTCGAAGATCTCGATATCGGAACAAATGCAGAGTGGATCGAACAAAGAACCGGTATCAGAAGCCGTCGAAGCATCCTCGATGCTGACACAATCATCGCTCTTAAAAACGCTGAAACTACCATTGAAGAGTTGACAAAAAAAGGCTTCATCACTAGCCAAGCAGACATGAGCCGAAACCCTTGGCAAAAGACTCTTGAACGAAGCGGTGAAGATCAATCAGTTAAAATCGACACGGTCATCGCAGGAAGTTCTGTGTTCGATCATGAAATACCGGCCAGCGCTTGTATGATTGCAGGAGAGTTAGGGATTGAAAGCCTTGCCTTCGATGTCAACTCAGCCTGTAGTTCTTTTGTCGCTAATCTGCACGTCAGCCGTGGTCTTATGTGCGCTGGCAGTACCGAGCGTATC
>CAZBDM010000284.1:0-1656 GCA_964490675.1 uncultured Oligoflexales bacterium | reverse complement strand
TCGCAATCTTTAATGCTGAGCGCTACTCGACTCGTGTCAACTTTTCTGATCGCAGTAGCTGTATTTTATTCGGAGACGGAGCTGCATCTTCCTTGCTAGAAAAGGATAGTTCAAAGCCAGGTCTTGAAATACTTGATACACATATGGCTTCTGCTCCCTCCAGCCACTCTCTGGTCAAGATTCCATTATTTGATTACTTTTCCCAACAAGGAAGTGCCGTTCAAAAGTTTGCCATAACCAAAACGATGGCCATTACCAAAGAGATTCTCGAAAGAAACCACTTAGCCACTAGTGACGTGCGTTACTTTGTCGGGCACCAAGCAAACCTGCGTATGGTCAGTTCTGCCGCAAGTAAGCTGGGTTTCCAAGAAGATCAGCACCTTTTTAATGTTGACACAAAAGGTAATCAAGGCGGCGCTGGTGCACCATCAGTACTCGCCACGCACTGGGAGCAATTTAAGCCTGGTGATCTCATCGTCGTATCTGTTGTTGGTAGCGGTCTGACTTGGGGATCTGCCCTACTTAAGCGCGTATAACCAACAAAACCAACACGTTGCAAGCCAAGCAACAGTGACTATTTCAATTGCATAACATTCTTCGACGACACAATTCTTTACTTCTTTAGAAAGTGACCGATCAATCGATTTAGATAAATAGATTTGAACGTTTAGCTAAGTCGAGGATCGCTTTTGTCGGGAGTCATCAAGAAAGTTTTTTCTATTTTTGTATGTACACTTTTCACTGTATTTTATTGTTTAGTAAGCGCCTGCAGTGACCAACAAGATATTCAATTTTTCGGGGAAGAAAAATCAGAGCAAGCGGCCATAGCCGAAGTAGTAAGTTCTGACACAATCGAGGGAAGCATCACATCTACCTTCAATAGACCAGGTGAATTCATGGGCTGGAAGATCGCCCTTGTCGATAAGAACCGTCTCAGTAGCCGCGTCGCTGAGATCGATGGTTCGGGAAACTTTCAGTTTGATAAAGTCGATCTTGAAGGGGTCTACACAATGTTTCTCTTATCAGGAACCGACCTGATCAATTCTTTTTTGACCATTTCTGATACTGGCGACGGCAGCGCTTCGCAAGTCTATCAGTATTTTACCCCCTTACAAAATAAACTCCCCTACCTTGTATTCCGCGGTGAAAATATGTTCTTTGGTGAGATAGAAAATATTGAAACTCAGGAATCTGTAATTTTAGATGAGGATAATAACGGTGTTGCCGATGGGCTCGATCGCATTCTGACGTTAAATGAAACTGAAACCACTGTAGAAACAGCTCTTAGCGAAATCGATTCTGATGGCGATGGACTTTTTAATCTGCTCGACTTTGATGACGATAACGATGGTGTCGCTGATATTTTGGATATTGATTCTAATGGAGATGGGACCGTCGATAGTGCTGCTACGAGTCACGAACAATATCTTCCTTATGGACTCGAGTATTTATCAGTCGGCTTTGAAAAACTTCAGGAATCAGACAGTATCACCACTCGCATGCGACTTGTTGCAAAGTTAAATGATGACGTCGATCCCGATTCTTTGTCGATTAGTGCTGACAGTGATTATTTTGAAGGAGCTAAAAGACTTGAAACAAACCTAGATAGCGGTGCACTGACAGAACTTGATTGGTCCGGCGAGATTTTGGATGATG
>CAZBDM010000283.1:0-6194 GCA_964490675.1 uncultured Oligoflexales bacterium | reverse complement strand
GACCAAGAGAATCAAAACACCAACCGATACGTGGATCATCTTGGCAGATCGATTCATGCCCGATCGCGTCTTTTTTGACAACGAAGCCAAAGAACCTTTAAAGGGAAGATCCTCTTCAACGACAGTCGGGTAACTTGCCGCATCGAAATCATGCTGCTCAGGGTCAGGTTCGAGTTTGAGTGTGGCTGGTTCTTCGACAATCGCCTCATCTTTATAAAGCGAATCGAACTCCTCCTCCTGGTCAGGGAAGGCGATAACGTTGTTGGCCTGATTCATTTTTTTTCCTGTCTTCTTCTCCACAAATTCTCTCCCTAAAGACATTCGGGTTTAGCGTTAAGAATTTGAGTGAAAAAAGGCCAAGTTTTGTATTTTTTGCAAAACATCACGTTTGCATGAAAATACTGACAGTACCTTTGACTGGCTCAATATCGGGATAAGCTAAAAAACGATTAATTTTAGGCCCTTAAAATGCAAGAAGGAAGCATGACAAAGAGTAATCATTGTTGAACGGAATCATTTAGGTTTCACCTGCCAGAGAAAATGCTCCCTAGCAGGCCTCTTTTCTGGCAGGCGCAAGTGAAGGCATCACAATCATCTTACTTAAGGCTGCTGAGGCAAGTAACTTGCCTCTGTCAATAGTCTGGTCACTCGTGCCTGCTCTGTTGTGACAAATCGCCTAATCATGTCGAATCGTTGAGCAAGGTCGAGGTGTACATAGTCTTCCCAAGACATACCCGAAGAAGTCTTGAGGTGCACCTCGCGCAACTGCACTTCCGCAAGACTGACCATCCGGTGGATTTCATTGTAAACTTCGTTATGGTACTCTATTCCTTGCTCAGGAAAATCTTGCCATCTCATTCCTGTAAACGTTTCAATCAGGGTCGCAAGATGCGGCTGGTCGGCAATCAACTCTTCGGTGATACTTTCAAACTTGTAGAGAGCTCCAGACATCGTCAAGCCAACAAAGTCACGACGACTTAGACCTGTATGCTGCTGGATGTGTGCATCAAGCGCTTCTTCGTAAGCGATGAACTCTTTGCGTATTTGATTTCTTGTCTGCTGAAAAGACTGCCTTTCAGAGACCGCGCGCGCAAGATCGTCTGGTTTGATACCAAAACTGAATGCCATGGCATCAAAAAACGTTTCCACTCCTTCCGGTAGGTACTCCCCACGATAAAGGCGAAGTCGTCGAGCTTTATCAGCAAGGTGCTCAAACATCGCAGAAATCTGCGGTTGCTCAACTTTCGTATGAAGAGCTGCCCGTCGGAAAACATCTTCCATCTCGATCTGCCAATCCATCATTGCGTAGGATAACGTAGTCGCCTGCTTGAGCTGGTTCTCAGGCTTCGGCAGGAGCTCCATCGGTAACCCAGGAAAGAGACTTTCCCCAACACCCGGATTAGGATCCTTGTTTGGGTTAAGGATAAAGTGCTTAGACTCGAGAAGGTTAAACCAGCTAAGATAGCCGGGCCACTGCGGATCTGCGAATGATGTTCCAAGGAGAGGGTCCGCCAAAAATAAAGTGTGAGAAAAAGGGCTGTACTCTGTGACGAATCTTTTATGCTCTTGGAGAACAGCATCACCACCGTCTTCATCAGAGCGCGAAATCAGATAGACACTGTTCATTTGAGCCAAAGCAAACAGCTGACGGGCAAGGATTGCTTGCGGAGTTTGGTCATCGAGCGCTGCCATGAAACGATCGGAGGCAACAGTCATAAATCGCAAAATATCCATATCTATGTCGTTGGTGATTCCTAGTTCAGCTTGCCTATGGACGAATTCAATTTGTTCTTTTAGGGTCAAAGGGTTAGAGAAGGACGTGAGCAGGCGAACATCGACACGATTGTAGGGGTCTTCGTAATCGTGAAAGAGCCCACGTGTAGATCCGAAGCTGCGGCCTACTTGCCAAATTGGAGCGTAACGCTGCCCTTCTACAGCAATCATGCCTTCTCCGACTTCACTGATCATCTGTTCCAATAATCTTTCCACCTGTAGAGCAGAATAGCCGGCCAAAGCCTCGAAACGAGGGTCTTCAAAGCGGAGTCCCAAGCCAGAGCGGACATCATCGGGAGCCACCGGGTTACCACTTATATAGCTAAGGAGCTTTGCTAGGACAGTCAACCAACTCAACGCATTCGATCTTTCGGTGCCAATGCCGTGATTTAAAATGACGAGTGGACCTTTCGGTTTTGAATAACGACCTTTACTTGACTCGACGACAAGCGTACCCAATAGACGGTCGAAACCAACAGCTGCTTGGTACTGAGGCAAAACAAGACCCAGGGCACCCTCACCGTTCGTCACAGAAGGAATCAAATGAGAGCCCCGCTCTTCTGCCTCTCTCTGCCATTGCTCGATCTCTTTCCTATAAGGCTCATAAAGAGCCGCCGCACCCTTACCTCTTTTCCCTCGATCTTGGCTGGTCTGAGAGGCGCTAGCAGACGCCTGCCTTTGTGCCGCTTTATCTTCGAGAAAAGCAATCAGATCAAGAGGCATCGCATGCTCCAAGGCATCGACCATAGCGACGACGTCCACTATGCAGCGTGTTGCAGCGTCACAGATTGCTTGATCAATCGGATGCGGTTGGTCCTCAACTTGGCGAGCCGCAGCAATGGCATGACCAGCTGCAAGACGTCCTTCGCTCATAGCTTGTCTTTGATGTTCGAGGGCTACTTCGTGCACTCTCAGTTTAATCACCTCTTTGACGAGATCAAGATGACTGAGTGTGCGCGGATCCTTGATGTTTTTTGGTATTGCTTTTCCTGTTTGTTTTCGATTTGATTCGGCATCGAGATAGCGGACCAAAAGACGCTCGACAGCAGAGACGTTGTGGGGGTCGCCGAAAAAATTAAGCCAAGCTGGAGATACACCTTGTAGGTGTTCCCAATCTTTACCGTCAGCAGCGAGAAGCTCTCCGAGGAGCTCAGTGTTCACTACCAAAATCGTGACGCTGTAGGTCTGTTCGCCATCGCCGCCGTCCCACGTTACTTCGATATCACGTTCTTCGATAATCGGACGCCTGTCGTGGTCTCCTTCATGGGTTCTTTGCCAACTACGAATACCACTTACAGACTTGACCATTCTTTCTGCTTGTCTCATCGCAACTCTTTGAAAGCGATCAGCCATTTTGTGGAAGGGCCCATCGCTGTTGCGATAAGCCGCATCGATCAGATGGGAGGCAAGATGCCGTCTAAAAAGCTCCTCAGCCGGTAAGGGACGCGCTGCTACCTGTGCTTCAGCAAACGCCAAGCCAGGAAAGCGCTGGCCACTGAAAGAAGCCGTCGCCGGACCTTCTGTTGATGCATAGCTAACGATGGCTTCGCATCGTCTGTCAGTTCCTCCAGCGCCTTCTGTCCCGTGCGCGAGCGGGTAAGTGCCCAACAGAACGAGCAGGACAGCTGAAAGCCTTACGAACGTTGGAACAACTTGCATGCCATTGAATCTGAGGCGTTTATGTCTTTTTAAAAAGCTCAGGATGATGTTTTTAACGGGAGTCACTGCGGCAGTTTTCTTTAATTCGTAGTCACCTTTGCTCGCAAGAAGCTGAGAGCATTCGTCCATCCTGTCTGATCCTTTCCAAACGTGGGTTTGCTAAAAACATCTCAATCATCGGTAGAGAATCGGAGCTCCGCACCCGAGAGCGACTCGGACTAAGCTATCAAGTTGCTGAGTGATGAGAGGAGTTCATTAAAAACAACCAGCCTGACCGGCCGGCCACATAAGTAACGCAATAACAAGACCTTGTCATCGGTCAGTTTTTAAGGGTTCGAAAATATTTATTTTTTTTAAGCAAATCTCTACAAACAATTAACCATGGCCTAAAAATTCGTTTGATCTTGCCGCCGCGCTCTTCTATAGGGACACCTGGAAGAGTCGAAGCTCACAGCCTAGATGGTGCCCGACCGATCAGTCTTAGCGGCAGATCTACCGTCGATAACCCGCTAGGAAAGTACAGGAAATGAGTCAATCGCTGTCAAGGCAGCCTTTGAATGATTAACTTTTTATATTATTTCATTGATTACTTTTAATAAAAAGGTTAAAAGCATAAAATCACGGCTCTTGTTATTGACCTCTTTAGATATTTTTAATTCTTTTTATCAGCCACTTCAGGAATGAGTCGATCATGCTTCTATTTGATCTTAATGCCCGTTTGGAAAATTTATTGAGACGAACCAAAACCAGCCTGAGCCACAGCCTACGCCTGCTGATATGCTGGCAACTGATTATGTCACCTAGCTTATCGTACGCTCAGTCTTCCTCACGGCTCAGTCCTGCCACCTTTCTTGACGGAGTGGCGCAAGGAGACATGGTTAAGCCGGCAGATGTCGCAAACTTTGCGGAAGCCGCACAGGTGTCGGCCATGCACCTTACCAAGCAAGAACTGCAATTGCTCGAGCCTGGATACGGCACCGTTGTAAAAAGGTGGGACCTCACCGAGCCTAACCTTGATCTCCCCGAAATTAGCTTGTCTCATTTAGGGCAAGTGAGCGTCACTTCTGGACGCAATGGCGAAATTTATTTGAGCTTGCCAGCTGATCAGGACGGTAACGTGATTAGGATGGCTATTTCTGGGTTCGGAGAATTTCTTGTAAGACCCGAAAGTATTAGTCAAGACCCTTCATTAATCACCTTCGTGACACGAGATGGGTTTTACGCCCTACCTCTGGCAGACACGCTCAAACACGTTATTTTTAGAGCACCGCTGCCTGTCTACCGGCTCTTTACTATTCCTCAGCAAGTGACAGAAATCACGGCTGTTGACTGGCTCGATATCTACGGGGCTGCCGACCAGTTACCGTTACTCGAAGGATTGGACGACAGTGAAATCGTCTTCCAAAATGACTTGGTCTTAACGGTAAAAATGCAGGAGCAACCGCAAAGCCAGCGGCTCATCCTCTCTCGACAAGACCTTTTTATGGCACTGATCCCACACCTTCTTTATCAGGGCTCCTTAATAGAGCTCCTCGCTCTCGGCAGCGATGCTGAGGCTGTCATTGAAACGCGCCCGATGTTGGGGAGGTTTTTTGACTCACTCGGGCCGGTCCTCCGTCAACAACAAGAAAATCTTCTCGAGGCAGGCGAAAGCGGATCGGGTCCAGATCTGATGCAGGCTGCTCTTGCTCAGTTAGCCGCGACCGGCGGCAAAGACTTTCTGGCCGGCTTAGTCTCCAGCGCTGAAGAAAAGACTCAGCTGCAACGAGTCGCTGAGCGAGTCAGAGATTCAGCGACGGCTCAACAACTTAGGCAACGCTGGGGTGAAGCGGCAGCTGTCACTTCCGTCCAACAGAATCGTTCTGATCAGATCAGCGCACAAACCCGCTTCGCGTACCAGATGCGACGCCTTGCTGGTGAGCTTTATCAGGGTTGGCGCGGCTTCTCTACCGTAGAAACCCTCAGGGAATTGAGTCAAGCCATTAGAGTGCAGCAAAGCTCCAGGGCCTTTCAAATAACACTGATGGGCGGCACCGTGCTCACCGCAGCAAGTCTTGCGGGCTTTGATGTCGGGCAAGCTGCCAGTGCCATCTTGACTCGGGCTTATCTTGGGGTGCAGGAGTTGCCACTGATCGGCGCTATCATTGAAGCCACCGGATCGCGCTTGGGTGACATCGGTCATTCCGTCGCTGCCTCTGGTGTCGAATGGGCAGGTATGACGTCTGAGAGATTTAAATCAGGTTGGTTACCTGCAGCCGGTATGGTGATGTCTTTTATATTCGTCGCCTTTGGTTTGGCTTCGCTTTTCAAACCGGCCGACTTACGTGATCAGAACCTTTCGAGACTGCAGATTGTCTATACTCACGGTATTCGTCTGCTGGCAAGGTGCAACCGCGCCATCCAATCACTGGTCATCGAAAAGCTCTTTCGCCAGCAGCTCGTTTACCCTGCATACGATCAGGGGCTTAATCCTCTCGCCGGAGACTCATCAGCGCAAGGCATCAGTCGATTCTTGCCGCAAGCTTTTCATTCTCCCACAGCTAGCGAAACTGAAATCGCCACGCAAAGAACCCGTCTCGAAGACGAAATCACTCACCGTCGTAACGCGACCCCTTGGGTCGAATATTTGGTGGCGCTTATTGTCACCTACTATTTGGACGCTAAGAAACAGGGCGTAGATCCTGTCACGTTGATGACCGAAACACAACTTACTGCACAATTTGAACAGTTCCACCAGGGGGGCCTAGTCGCTCGCGCCCTTC
>CAZBDM010000282.1:0-6196 GCA_964490675.1 uncultured Oligoflexales bacterium | reverse complement strand
AAGGTTTATCGTTATGGCTAAAATACTGAGCCATCCTAAAACAGCACTTAAAAGACGAAAACCCTTGACCCAGTCGGCAGGATTATTGATTGAGAAGCCTTCAAAAAGTCCAATAAGGTGATAATAGAGAAAGGGCTGAATCCAAGGTCTAGATTGACTATGATATTCCCATGTAAGCTTATCTGCTGTGATGCGACCTAATTTAAAATTTGCAAATTCGAGAAGTTGAAAGTGCTCATCGAAGAAAATATAACCGACTGAATGCCAGGCAGATCCTACAAATAAGGCCAGACTTGTAAATAGTAGAAAATAATCTCGTTTCGTTTCAGTCATTGGGTCTTTTAACCAATCCAAGAATCGTTGCCATATCTTAGCCAAGCATTTCCAAGGTAGAGCCCTGAAAAAACAGCGTAAAAGATAAGGGCGCGATTTTTAATTTTTTCCGAAGCGACTAAACTATCAAGAGCGATTCCAATCGCGAGAAATAGACTGGGGTAGACAAATATATGTCGACCAATGCTCATGTAGTAAGGAAGAGTCAGAAACTGAATACAAGCGTGAGCAAGGGCCCATCCTATTGAAAATTGAGCGACAGCGATTTTTTGTGCCGTTAAGAGCGGTGCTTTCTTGAAAAAAGTTAAGTAACAAAAGACTCCGACAAGGATAAATGGCAGATAAAATGCTTGGGTATCCCAAAGTAAAACCTGATCACTACCATTGATCACTGATGGACTGAAAAAATTACTCCAATAAAATCCGAAGACTCTTCCCCAGCTTTGTTGCGCACTAAAAGGCGCCCAGAAATTATCAAATGCTAAATAGCAGTAACTTCCGTAGATCAGATAACCAAAAACAGTACCGCTTGCGATGGATAATAGAAGCTTGCTTAGTTTTTTAAGTGTTGCTTGGCTGCGGTAAGAATGACTGACAAAGATAAAAGTCAATCCAACAAAGCCCACTGTACATAAGATTGGAAAGATGGCTGGTCGCGTAAGAGAGAGTAAAATACTGACTGAGAAGCACATGAAATAATCTCGCTTCTTCATGTCATTAAAACAAAAAATATACCAGCACAAACCAAGAATACAAAGGCTCGCTAGGCTTTCTGCGAAAGCCATCGCATGAAAGATTGAGTTTGGGTTGAAGACATAAATTGCTACGACCAGATAAGCGAATTTTTCCGAAAAGACTTTTTTTGCTAGCCGAAGCATGAGTGGTATAGAGATAAAAAAGATAGCTGTAGCCAGAAAAGCAGAGGTGAGTCTTAAAAAAGACTCGCCAATAAGCAGGTTCAACGTAGCAATCATCAATGGCCACAGAGGAAAAAATGCCGTCATGCCGGCCTCGCTATATCCGCTTGTTGCAATTACATGATAGTTACCAGCATCAGAGAACCAAATCTGATCAATAAAGTATCTGGTAAAGACAGAAGGACGAATAATCATCGCGATAGCAGCAAGGAGTGCATAGATAGCTATATATCTAAAAACAATGGATTTTTTCAAAATTTTTGTCAATCTTGAGCCCTGGGCAGTCAAACGTCAATGAGCCGACAAGAGTATCACCCCGCCGTAGGATTCTCAATGGAGTTGGGAAAAGAGATTGTCAGAAAAAAAGGAGGGTTACTTAGCTTGCTGCTTCAAGGTTTCTGCCGAGTGACGGTAGTCCCGCTTCGATCCATTTTAACATTCCACCACTCAGATTATAAACATTTTGAAATCCAAGACTCTGTGCGATACGAGCTGCTCTTGCGGACCGTCCTCCACTGCGACAAATAAATAGATAATGACCATCCATTGGGTATTTAGTTAGGCATCTTTGAAAGTCGGGCCTGTCTAAAGTGAGAAGCTTGTTATTGGCAATGTGTCCGACGTCATCGTTGTACTCATGATTTCGCCTGACATCGATCAGTGTTGAAAATTTTGTCAGTTTTTCAAAGACCTCTTTCGCTGAGAGTTCGATAATATTTCTTCCGGTTGCAAGACCAATGAGGTCAGAAACGACTCCATTTGCTGTTTCTACTTCTCTGTTAAGAGATTTGGTCGCCTCGAAAAGATGGTCGGTTTTTTCACTCACAACTTTTGACTGTGCTGCGAGATCCTGGTTGAGTCTAATGAGCGATTGGACGCAGACTTTTGATTCGTTACTGCTCGCTGGTTCGTAAATCTCACTGAGTTCGTGGAATTGGGTTTGTGCATGTTTGACATGCTGCTCACCAGATTTAAGGATTTCGTAGTTTTCTTTTACAACCTTTTCAATGTGTTGGGTAACAGCAGAAATCAGATCGTTGATTTCATCGACGGAGTCATTTGAAAGTTTCGCTAGGTTTTTTACTTCTTGGGCAACGACTGAAAACCCCTGACCCGCCTGACCTGCACGCGCTGCTTCAATGGTTGCATTCAAGGCGAGCATTTTCGTTTGACCAGCAATCTCTTCAATACGGTTAGCCGCAAACTGAAGCCTGTTAACCTGGTCGGTGATTTTTGAAAACTGATTAAAACCTCTATCCATGTTGACGATCATCAACTCAGGTTCTTTGTTGACCTTGGAGGTATTGGAGAGAACCGAAGCGACGCGCTCGTTGACTGATGCCGCTATTTCATTGCCTTTTTGTGTGATCATTGACTGAGCTTCGGATGCTTTTTTAAGTTCGCCACTGACTTTTTCGATCGATGACGCTGAAGCGGTTGTTTTGCGTGAACTGTCAACGATCTTGTCACATACTGTCATGAGTTTTTGATGATCTTCTTCCAAAGGTGCTCTTCTTCTCTTAAACCACGACCAGATTGGCCGGAATAAAGGTAATTAACGACACAATTATATTTTAAATCTGGATAAGAAGTTTGAAGATAGGCAACTAGTTCCCATTCTAACTATTGAAAATAATAAGGTTTTAAAATTTTTTTCTTTAAGATCTGTACTTTTTTTGCCGGGAAAGCTGTGGAAAAATTCGAAATAATCTAATAAAACTAAATCCCTTAATGAATAAATAAATGGAGAGCTTCATTGGCTGTTAACGTTGTTCAACGGGTCTTGCCTTTTTTGGATTGGATAAAAGAACTGAAAGACCCTTCTGTGCTACGAGCAGATGTTATTGCCGGCATTACTGTAGCACTCGTTCTTATTCCGCAGTCGATGGCCTATGCCCAACTTGCTGGACTTGATCCTTATTACGGTCTTTATGCGGCGTTTGTCCCGCCAATTGTTTCAGCTCTTTTTGGTTCGTCAAGACAACTTCAGACGGGACCTGTCGCTATTGCATCGCTTATGACGGCTGCTGCTATCGCACCGGTCGCAGCTGAAGGTACTTCAGAGTACGTTGCAGCATGTGTGTTGCTCTGTGTTTTGGCAGGAATTTTTCAATTACTTCTTGGAGTTTTCCGCCTCGGAGTTTTGGTGAACTTTCTTTCTTCACCTGTGGTCGCCGGATTTACCAATGCTGCTGCAATAATTATAGGTACTTCACAGTTAGCAAAAATTTTTGGTGTCAAAGTAGAGCGCACTGATCATCATTATCTGACAACTTGGAATACGATAACGGCGGCGGTCGAGAGCTTACATTTTGAAACACTGATGATGGCTCTTTTAGCGATTGTCATCCTTTACGGTTTTAAAAAATTCCTGCCAAAGCTTCCTGGAGTCTTGGTCGCCGTAATCATTACGACTCTGATCGCCAAATATGCTGGATTTGAAGGAAAAGTCGTTGGTGATATTCCAAAAGGTTTACCACCATTTGCTATTCCAAGTCTTGATTGGAGTCTTATCGGGGAGTTAACGGCAATGTCAATCGCAATTGCCTTGATGGGTTTTATGGAGGCGATTTCTATAGCCAAAACAATGGCAGCCAAGAGTAAGCAGAAATTAGATCCAAACCAAGAATTGATCGGTCAAGGACTTGGTAAAATAGCGGGGTCTTTCTTTCAAAGTTATGTCGTTTCAGGATCGTTCTCAAGATCTGCCGTAAATTTTGATGCAGGTGCAGTGACAGGTTTTTCATCAGTTGTCACTGGACTGATGGTTGTCGTCGCTCTGTTTTTTCTGACACCTCTGCTTTACTTTCTTCCACATGCGACCTTGGCAGCGGTTATTATCGTTTCAGTTGTCGGGTTGGTAGACTTTAAGCCGCTTATTAAAGCTTTTAAGACTCACAGACATGACGGACTAGCTGCCTTTACAACCTTCTTTTTGACTTTAGGATTTGCTCCAAGACTTGAAAGAGGGATTATTATTGGTGTCGGACTTTCTCTTGTGCTTTATCTTTACAGAACAATGAAACCAAGAGTCAGCAATGTCTCTAGATACGATGACACGACATTCCGTTCGATCAGTGAATACAATCTCGCAAGTTGTCAAAAAATTGCATTGATTAGGTTTGAGGGACCGCTTTACTTTGCTAATACCGGCTATTTTGAAGATAAGATTATGGAAGCTGTCTCAGATCAGTATGATCTCAAATATGTCATCATAGATTGTATCGGAATGAGTGAAATTGATGCGACAGGAGAGGATAGCATTAAAAACGTCCATCGGAGACTTAAAGAAGCTGGCATCTCTTTGGTCCTCACAAGGCTCACTGCAAATCTAGAAGCAGTACTTGATAGCTCAGGTGTGATTGATGAGCTCGGAAAACAATCTTTTAAGCGTAATCGTGAAAGCGCTCTTAGAGAGGTATTCGAACTGGTGCATTGTGGTAACCCAGGAAAATGTCCTCTCATGAGTCCGGTTAAAAAGGAAGACTTTGATCCTTCTACTTGTGGCGCATGATTACTTATAAAGCCGACTGATCTCTGACTCGCTAAGAGCCTTTTGATATATGAGCAACTCATCAAGTAGTCCATCAAACGAACTACTATCAGCTGTCACGCTAGGCTCTCCCTTGTTGCCGAGTAAAAGAGGCAAATCGGGATCACACATTGAATCTAAATCTGAAGCGTCACTTTGGCCTACCAGCATGCCGTCAACATACAATTCAACAGACTCGTTTGGTCTGAATACTGAAACAACGTGATGCCAACTGCCTTGCGTCAGTATATCTTTGGCTTCAATAATCCGATGCTCAGTACATCCCGATTGTGGAATGCCTACTCCAAAAGACAAATCTCCCCCTAAACTAAGGTTCAAACTGACACCTGTTTGTGAATTTTCATAACCTTTACCATAGATGTAACTTATCTGATTATCCAGTGAGTTAACCCATAAGGAAATCGTCATAGCACCGGTAATCTTTAAACTTTTTGATTGAGGTATCTCTACGACGGTATCTTGCACACCGTCAAATTTCATAGCGCGTTCGAAGCGACTATTTACGAAGTTGATTTGGCGATTGTCAAAGTCGGTGTAGACAAATGATTGGGACTCAATGTCCATCATGTTTTCTAAGTAGTTAAGGGTTGTTGAAGTCTTCACTTCGTTGAGAGGCCAATAGCCGACAAGGTCAGTGGTTTGTTCGGTTGTAACGAGCTCGTATGTTCCGAGATCTCTTAGATTGAGTCTTATGTGACTCGCATCGACTCTGATGTCTCTAACAAGACTTAGATCACCCATAAGCGATTTAAAAATCACGGATAGATCTTCGTTCTTTACTCTGTCACGATCAATTTGGTTGAGTTTTGACAAGGGTATTTCGAGAATATAGTTTTTCACGACTTCTGCATCTAGTGTTGCTTCGCTATTGATTAGGAGTGGTTCAAATATGGAATTGACGATCGTGCCTGGAGGAAACAAATAGGCGGCAGTCGTATCATTTGCAATGACACTGCCAGACTGAATCTCAATGTCTTCTCTATTATATTCGTCGGGAATATAAACCCTGACTTCATCTGAAGATGAGGACGATGAGTTTTGGTCGATACTTGATTGCTCAGCCTCTGCGGATTGTGCTTGGTTTTCGCTATTGGTCGATCCGGCTGAAAAGTTTGAACGACTGCACGATGAGAGACCAAAGATAAGCAAGAGCATTACACTCGTGATCAGGTGGTTTGATTGCATCTAAATACTACTCCTCGCCCCTGAAAATCGAATCGGACACAAGTCGGATTTTTAAAGAGATAGCGATTAACTCGGTTATTTCGGTGACATAAAAATGTGATTGATTCTTCATCGAGAGTTTTGAGGGGTAAAAGTCAGAGCTGAAGCAAGAGGTTTGTAAGCGGCTTTTTTTACCCACCTTGCTTTAAAGGCAAAAGCTCTTCCAGGT
>CAZBDM010000281.1:3058-6228 GCA_964490675.1 uncultured Oligoflexales bacterium | reverse complement strand
CACAGAGATCAATCATAGATGATCAACTATCTCTTGCTCACCCTCTTCTTTGTTGCCGAAATGGCAGCCTTCGCTGCACCAGATGATTTTAGAAAACTTCTGCCTCCGGGAGAACTCCCACCTCCTGTCGGTGAGCTTGTTTTTCCAGACGCTAAGGCTGGTAAAGACACCCCCAAAATTTCACCACCAGGTGTTTTGAATCCTACTCAACTTGCCTATTGCGAAGGCCTGCTTATCGGTGAATTAAGCAAGTTTCCGCCACATACTGCTGCCAAGATCCTTCAAGTTTATAACGCAACAAGTAAGTCAGCGCTGCAAGCCTATCGCTGGGGTGTTGCTCTCTATAAAGAAATGATGGTCGACGTCCCTATACCCGAAGCACATAACCGTGTCTGGATTAGAGAAGAACTGATTCACAGATGGGAACTCAAACGAATCGATAGCCTGTCTCTAGTCTCGCTTCATTGGGACAAATTTACCCAAGTCAACTGGACTTATGGACACTCTATGGCCGATGAGATGCTTTTAAGATTTGGTCGATTTGCTAAGGAGGCCGTGGAAAACGATGAATTAAGAGCTCAGCACGGCATCCGCTCAGAAGACATTTGGTTGGTGCGATGGGGAGGAGATGAGTTTTATTTTGTCATTAGAAACGCGCCAGCCGATCGCGTCGCAAGTTTTGCTGCATGGCTTGTTAAAGCTTTTGCAGAACAACCTTTTCTGGAAGGTTTTGATAAAAAAGAAGTGACAGAAGAAATGCTTGCTAACGATTCCTTGTTAGCTAAGGAATACCAAGAAAAGTTTTATCACCCCGACCATCTCACCATTAGTGTCGGTGTCTCGACTCTCGTCCTTGATCCCGCTCTAGAAATGCCAAAATCTCACAGAGATCTTTTTGATTCCTTGGATCTCTACGCAGGCAGTTTTGATATCAAAAGCGATATTCGTCCAAAAGAAGCCCAACAAATCGTCGATTGGTTAAAGATCACTGCTGATAAAGCGCGCGCTTATAGGAAAAATCACGGTCGCAATGGCTACGCAATTTTTGATGATTCCATGCTCCGCCAAAGGGTAGAAGTTGAGTCGATTATGACTCACGCGCCCGATGAACCGACACCTTAGTAAAACAACAGGCTGACATAACAACACTTGGAAGTGTCAAAATTTTTGACACTTTTACGGCATATCCTGCCTCTCCCCGTCAATCATTCTAACCACTTAATTTTAGGCATCAGTCTTGAATAGATACTCATGTGAGCCGAGGGCCTACAACCAACCTAATTTAACCAAGAGGTTTGACATGAGTAAGTTTTTTAACAAGTTACCGAAACCGGAGAAACAAGTAAGTAAGTCGATTTCATTAAACGATTCAGACTGGCAGCTTATCGAAGCTTATCGCAAATATGGCGAATCAAGTGTCGGTTTCAACATCCACCTCAACAAAATTATGCGCGAAGTGATTTTGAATCACATCGAATCTGACCGGGACTTTGCTAAAGTTAAAGATCAATGGCTTGAAGCGACAACGAAAAAGTCTTCTACAAAGAAAAAGACCACCACGAAAGAAGACATCAACCTAGAGCTTAATAAAGACGACAGTAACTTTTGGAACTCTTCTCTTTCTCTTAGTCGTTAATCAAAAGACAATCACAAGACATCACGGCTGTGAGAGCTCTCCGAGTCTTTACAGCCGTTTTTATTCGTACTGTTTGAACCGGGATCCGAAATTTTTTGAAAATAGTCCTTAATATAAACGGATGCGAAGTTCGGGCGGGTGAAAGGCTCAAGGAGTGCTGGTTTTCACCAAGTTTGACCACCCCTCTTTCACGAAGTTTAACCACCCTGATTTCACCAAGTTTGATCACCCCTTTTTCACGGTAGTTTGATCACTTTCGGACCCTATGGGATACCCCTCCTTCTGCAGAAAGATGGAGGGCGATATGTCTGCAAAAAGAGGCAAACCTAAGGGAGTACGAATGATTAATGAAATTAAGCGCTTGCATCGGCAAGGCCTTAACAAATCCCAGATTGCGAAAGTTTTAGGTATTACCCGCAACACAGTGCGTAAGCATCTTACAAATACAGAAGGGGTTTCCCAGCTTGCTCAGTCCTTTTCCGCTCCTTGGTCGAATAAAGTTAACTGGGATGATGTAAAAGACAAAACAAATGAGGGGGTTAAACTTGCTCATTATTTCGAGAGGCACATTGATCCCTGTGATGGGATTACCTACATCAGTTTCTGGAGAGA
Organism: uncultured Oligoflexales bacterium; assembly: GCA_964490675.1. GTDB lineage: Bacteria > Bdellovibrionota_B > Oligoflexia > Oligoflexales > JAWKNZ01 > CAZBDM01. The sequence goes on along the minus strand of CAZBDM010000281.1, from coordinate 3,980 downwards.
GTTTAAACGTCGCTTTCCTAACATTCCCATTGATCTGCATAAGGTCCATGAACCAGGACAACGCTGTGAGTTTGATTTTAAAGGGCAAGATAGCGGTTTTGGTTATTATGACCAGACAACGGATCTATTCATTCCTTGCCGCCTATTTGGAAATATTTTGTGCTTTAGCCAGCTTCTTTACGCACGTGGCACCCATAGTGAAAAACAAACGGATGTTTTAGATTCACTAGCGAGAAGCTACGAATACTTCGGGGGAATCCCAGAGATTACAGGATTTGATAATGCAAAAGCTCAGGTCATTAGAGCAGACCGCTACGATGCTGATCTGAACCCGGAGTTCTCTTACTTCTGCGAAGTTTACGAGACAGCGCCGATTGCAGCTAGGCCACGTAGTCCGAAGGACAAAAACCTCATTGAGAATGCGCTTGGGGTTTTCTGGCGCTGGGCATCGCCACAACTAAAGTCGCAAAGATTTTATTCTTTAAGTGAGCTAAATCAGGCTCTGGAAAGGCTTTGCGATCAATTTAACGATCGTGTGCAAAGAAAATATGGAATGTCACGGCGTCAAAAGTTTGAAGCTAGTGAGCGAGCAAGCCTCAAGCCTCTTCCAGAAACTCCTTATGTAAGTGGCGAGTGGCGTAAGCATAAACCTCATGCTGATTGTCACATCCAATATCGCTACAACTTTTATTCTGTGCCTCATGAGTGTCGAGGCAATGAAGTCGATGTGAGGATAAGCGGTAATACCCTCGAAGTGTTCCAGGATCTTAAAAGGGTGGCTATCCATCACCTTTTGTCGCCTAAAAGTCGAGGGAGATATGTCACGAATAAAGCTCACCTGCCAGAGCAACACCAGGCTATGCTTGAGAAAACGCCTGCTTACGTCATAGAAGAAGCTGAGCGCATAGGCGCTGGTGTTCTC
>CAZBDM010000281.1:1103-3048 GCA_964490675.1 uncultured Oligoflexales bacterium | reverse complement strand
ATGATGTCGTCAAACGCCTTATCGAAGAAGCTACCCATCCTCTTATGTATCTTAGGCGCTGCCAAGGCCTTTTACGCTTTAAAAAGCGCTATGGTCATCATCAGCTGGAAGAAGCTTGTAAGTTTTTTAAAAACGTAAGCTTGACCGATATCAAGATTTCAAACGTCGAGCAGGTCATCCAGGCTAACCGCATAGCAGCACCCCATCCTAAAAAAGTAAAAAGGCAAAAAAATGACAACTTACGCGGTCAATCCCATTGGAGGCAGACCTACCATTAAACCATGAGGAGAGAATGATGATCCAACGAAGCCAACAACTTTTGTTTGACTTAAAATTAGTCGGCATAAGTGAAATGCTCAATCAACGCCTTAAAGAGGCTCAAGCCAGTGAATTTGGCTACGAGCAATTTTTAAACTTGATACTTGAAGATGAGAAACGCCATCGTCACAACGAAAAAATTAAGCGCCTGCTGAAGAGATCAAGTATCCGTCAGCAAGCAAGTTTAGAAGGTTTTGAGACGAAACCATCACGCGGTATTGATAAGAGGCTACTGAGTGATTTGGGGGCCTTACGTTTTTTAAAGAATGGTGAAAACCTTTTAATTTCAGGCCCTACTGGCGTCGGAAAATCCTATTTATCTTCGGCTATCGGTCGTCATGCTTGCCGACAAGGTCATTTGGTCAACTTCTACCGCATGAACATGCTGATAGAAAAATTTAGCTTAGAAAGAGCAAAAGCCAACTATCTTAACTTTATCAAAAGAGTCGTCAGTGCAGACATACTAATTTTAGACGACTTTGGAATTAAGCCACTAGAACCCGGGCAGTTTCAGGACCTTTATGATGTCATAGATGAGCGCGGTGAGGAAAAATCATTAATCGTAACAACTCAAGTGCCGCCAGAAAACTGGAATGAGATTATCGATGATCCAGTAACTTGTGAATCCATTACCGATCGTATTATGTCCCGGTGCACTCATATTAAAATGAAAGGAGATTCCTTTCGGAAAAAATTCAGATCAGACAAGGCTGAAATTGACAAAGTTTAACCACTCGTGAAATAAGAATCAGGCGTCCCTTCGGTCCGCTGAAGCAGGGTGGTCAAATTCGTGAAATAACCCTGGTCAATCTCGTGAAAACTAACACAAGGAGGAGTGAAACCGCAGTGTACGCGCTGGTACATGAGGATTTCACGACGACGAAGCAACACATCAACCGTCTAGAAATTCGGATCCGGGGTTTGAAGTAAATGTTTCCAGCTAGATGTTCTTCTTTGGAAGAATTCTCTCTTCACAGAGTTAATTGAGCTGCACATAGACTTCCCCTCGTCTGACACGTATGGGAAGACTGACGAGATTGATGCCGTAATCCACCAAGGTTGCAAGCCTGACAAGTATCGGTCGCAACTGGTCGATCGCCAGCAAACCAAGCAAGGTGCCGCCGCTTACCAATCCGAGATCGTCTAAGTTGACTTCAAAGGAAATAAGGCTTACCAGACCCAGAACGGTAGTTGTTAGGATCGGCCTTCTCTGGGCAGGACTCGCCAGTCTTGTATAAATCCTGTCGAGTGTCTGAGAAAAAAACCGTTTAGTGGTTATGGTAAGTTTGAATTCTTCTCCGATCTCGCTAAAGACTTCGACAAACACAGACTCTCGCAGAGGATGATCATGACCGATTGTCGTTATAACAGCAAGAGATGCGATCTTGGCCGACAAGTCCGAATTGACATCCTTTAGAGTTTTTACTCTTCGATCGATATCTATGAAATACCTTCTCGTTGCTTCAAGGCTTTCATACAGGACATTCGTCTCCTGAGTTACATCAGGGTTAAACCATTGGGCAACTTCTCTCCAAAAAGTTGATCTTGCGTTTTCATGTCGACTTTAACAACCGATTTCAGAGGAGCAATCATTTCCTCTTCAGCGCCTAGCTCTTCTAGCTTTCCG
>CAZBDM010000281.1:463-1093 GCA_964490675.1 uncultured Oligoflexales bacterium | reverse complement strand
AAGCCTCTCTTAAATCATCCGGAAGATCAAACTCTCTATCACCAATCATCCGTCCCGCTTGTCCATAAAAGAGTTTAAGCCTTTTATAAAACTTCGATCGAGCATCAAGGGCTTTGATCTTGTCATACCATTCAGCGATAAAGTTCGGCCTTACGATCGCTTCCGGTCCGCCGTATAAAGGAACGCGACTACTTATGCGGGCCAATGCCCAAATTTTTTGATCGACATAATTTTTCTTGCCACTTGCCAAAGAATTGGCCAGTAAAAGCCCAAGACGAATCTTACGATCCATCGACACCCGCTCTAAAGAACCAAGCAATAGATAAGCCTCGGGCGAAACGTCTTTTTCTGTTCGCAGAGATGGAAAAAATTTATCAAAAAGCCTCTCCTGCTGAGTCTTCGTAAGACCTCCGGCCACCCGTCTCCACAAAATGAGCCACTGACTTCTGACCTTAGCGTCTTTTGGAAAGGAAGGACCCATATCGTAACAACGCCAAAGCTCACTCACTCGAAAAGGATCAAGATCGGAGCCATAACCAGGCCTTAAAGAATAACCAGTGATGCTTAACCACGATACTTCATGACTGACGGATCGGCCCCGCCGCGTCATCCCTTGCGCCAGGGTCGGCC
>CAZBDM010000281.1:0-453 GCA_964490675.1 uncultured Oligoflexales bacterium | reverse complement strand
CAACGATCTGAGTTCACCAAGAGGCCACTCGCCGCGTTCACCCATTTCCTTTTCAAGAATTTTAAACAGCTGCGAAGGATTTGCTTGCGCGTCTTTTTTGTCGTCTTTTCCTTTGCCATAGAACCGATCGATCACTTCAATAACATGAGGTCTAACAGCAACGGTCTTAATATCCTGCTTTTCTTCTTGTTGCATACTTTGCGAATGACTAAGAGCATTCTGGACATCAAACTCGAGTGGCCACTTTAGAGTTTGATCATCTGCTTTGACACAGTTGACTGCAACAAGACCTGAATCTAAGACACCAATTTCAAGAGAAACATCGATCAGTTCTGACTTATTTTTTTTGCCAGTCTTTTTGGTGAGTAGTTCGGTTTTAAGCTGCGGTAGAGCTTCAAAGCCTTCGTCAGGTTCTGTGATGAGATCGCCAGGCTTGTCACTTTGACGGCGGTT
>CAZBDM010000280.1:0-6262 GCA_964490675.1 uncultured Oligoflexales bacterium | reverse complement strand
AAGAATAAAATTGAGCTTAACCGTAAAAGGCTTGCGTGGCTCGACAAAACTGACACTCTTCTGGAGTATGTCAATAAAAAGATTTAGTTTTTTCGTTTCAATTTTATATCCCTTTAATCTTCTTCCGAAAAACCTATGAGCATCAAAAAATAGGAGCCTTCGTTCATGGGTGGTGGAGAAAATGAACCCGGTTTTAAGCTCAGTAATGTTCCCCTTAAGCCTATCAGCGTCCCAGAAGGGGCACGATGGATAGAGTCTGACGAGGAGTGGGAACATGGTGAAATTGATCATAATCAACAAAAACAAGGTCAATTCAAGTATTGGCGTAAAGATGGCACATTGGCCAACGAATGTTACTACAAAAACGATAAGCCACATGGTGAGTTCTTAAGGTTTCACGAGAGTGGCGAGGTTTCACAATCCGGAACCTTCGTTGACGGTCATATCGACGGTGAAAGAGTCTTTGTTCGTACTGATTCTGCGACAACAGAGAAATTTGTGCAAGGTGTCGATAAGAGAGTTTGGAAATGTATCATGACCTACGATCATGGAAAGCTTACTGGTGCGAGAGCTTTCGATAAAGACGGTAATGAACTGACCCCTGAAGGAGATCCTCTTCCTCAAAAACCAAGCCATCTCCCAGCAGCTGCCACTTATAACACCCAACAAGAGGTGTTTTTTGAAGGTGCTTTTAACAACGACGGTAGTGGAGATAAAAACCGCTTTAAAGTTGGAGAGTGGCGCTATTGGGATAAAATGGGAAACTTGGGAAAGGTCGAGCATTATAACGATCAAGGTGAACTACACGGTGAATTTCAGGTTTTCTACACAGATGGAACAATTCAGCATCAAGGACAGTATCAAGAAGGCAGAAAAGAAGGGGAATGGAAGTCATTTTATGAAGATGGCACCGTTCAACAAAGAGATTTCTTCGAATCAAACAAGAAAACTGGTACTTGTATCAAATATTCCGAAGATGGCGAAATCAACGAAGGTTACACCTTCAAAGACGGAAAACGTCACGGAAAATATTTCCGTTCCGTTCCAGAGAACGTCTGCCCGATTCCGGAAGTCGTTTACAAGGTGGGTGAATATGTCAATGATAAGAGAGTTGGTGTTGTCGCTTACGTCGATAAAGATAACAAAGTGCTTCGCTCTTATGACATCGGTCAAAGCGCAAATCACGAAGAAATCTCTGCCAGTATATTGCTTGACAACCAAGTTCATACTGCTGACTTCTGGCGGCAGTTAAAAAAGAAACATATCCAAAATAAAGACATGGTTGAAGCTCTTATCTGTGCTGTTAGAGAAGCAGCTGCAACAGAGCATGTCTATCCGATCTACGATTTTTTAAGGTTTTTTTGTGTGCCTTTGAGTTACGAAGTTGCAGTTGGATATGAAAGTAATATGCTGCAGTCTATGGAACACGTGACTCGTATGGCCCCAATCGAGAGAGCTTGCGGTGTTTCGATCGTTTCTTTTTGTGAATCGATTCTTGATGGCGCTCGTCCTGATATGCTCTTTAGGCAATGTGCGATCTTGCTTGATCAATCACTCAAATCAGTCGTTGCTTATGACTTTATAAGGGCTTCCCAGCTCTTGCAGCCAGATAACTATAGCCTGTGCTTCACAAGCTCTTTAATTTGTATGAGTCTAGGATTGTTTGAAGAAGCTGAAGAAGAAGCCAAGAAAATGCTGCAGGTTAATGAAGATGATGGGCTTTTTTTAAGACACTATCTATCTTTTCTATCGTCAAGTAATGAATTTTTTCCATTGGGCTCTTCCATTAATGGTTTTCTGCCTCCTAAGGTGCAGGGAAATATCGAAATTTGTCGAAAGCTAGACGATTTTGTCGATCAATTCGATTTTTTTCTCGCTCGCATTATGAAAGTGAGAAGCAAGCTAATAAGTTTAGGAGTTGCCGAAGATGAGCGGTGGTTAGTCAAAGACCTTAGTCAGTATTTTTTAAAAGAAGTCAGGGATTGGAATGAAGTTGAATTGCCTCCTGAATGTGATGTCGAGACGGATGGTATCTTTCTACCTGATCTTGTCAGGCTTATGAAACAGGACTGGGCTGCTCTTACAACCCTCTGCTACTTGGCCGGTTTAAATGAATTCGCACGTCCTTCCAAAATTGAGCCCCCTCAAGAGTTTGCCAAGTTCGCATCACTCATGGTGGACTTTATGGATGTTTGCTTTCGGACGCATGAAGATCAAAGTATTCCAGATGTCGATTATGAATGGCGAGGTATAAAACTAAAGGATATGAGACCATATCTTGTCGTCGAAGACTTTGGAAAAATTGTTAGGTCAATACTCGATGTGCTTGCATGGGCGTGCAATACCGACAATGAAAGCCCTTTTCATATCGAAAATCACATGATTTTCAGTGAAAAAGAAGAGGAGGATAAAATTCCCGGAATCGAGTTTAAGACTGTTAGCTTAAACTAGAAGAGGAAAGTTTTTTCATTTATGTTTAAAGCGATCAAAACACAAGAAGAGATTAGGCTTATTGGAGTGATTCATGACTCCACTAATACTTCTGTGGTTATAGATCTTATTTCTGGTCCTGATCAGATTATTTCTTTTGAAAGAGTTGATTTTTTTAGTTGGAATGGCATTCTCAATCTCATCAGCGATATACAAAAAGCAAATCACTCGGTGATTTTTTCTGGTTTCGATCCTAGGCAAGAAGAATATGTGAAAATAGCTTTAAAGGGTCAGAGTGGCTTTCAATTTCGAGAGTATAAAAAGCTTTGGTATGATGTTCAAAATCAAGGTCAGAGGGTATTTACCGTATCGCGGAAGAGATCTGATACTAATCAAAAAACTTTAAGCTACCACGATCACAATTTCAAGCTGGCTGATTTTAGCGAATTCATTTTGCATTCTGAGCAACACTTAGATCAAAAAAAGGAGCTCTTTCTCTGGTGTTTCTATTCATTTTGTTACTTTAACTGTATGAATACATCGATCTTAGTAAAATCGATTTTTATCGGATTGAAGACGAAAATGTCAGAAATAAAAGGCGCTATAAAGGGAGTTGAAACCTTCTGTGAAAAATATCAATTGCAGGGTTTTGATATCGAAACAGCTTATAATGAATTGATAAAGCTGTCTGACATTTCCAGCATGCGGCTTGAAGAAAGTTTGCATGAAGTTAATCATAAACTTATGACTATTCGTATTCTTCTTTTTGATGTCCTGACGGGTAAGAAGTCCTTTAAAGACTACCAATCCATTATTGAGAAGAGAACCTTTAGGGTCCTCAGGACTCTAAATGTAAAAGTAAGGTTGCTTGAATCATCAGGGGGAACGATTAGTAGAGCGCTTTATAATCTTGATATAAGTGGTAAAGCGAACAAGATTTTTGAAGATGTGCAGAGTGGTCCCGAAGACCATGAAAAAATAGAAGAGCTAAAAGACGCTCTCAGTATAATGGATATTATGAGTGAGGGCGATTGGCAAGCGAGTCTAGAGGTTGTAAAAGAAGAGTTCAATCATCTTGGCAACGAGGTTTTTAACATCATTGTGTTACTACAAGGATTTGATATATCCCATCAAATTATTAGAAATCGTATCAAAGACTTGAATCTATTTATGGAAAAAACGCTCAGAGTTGAATCTGAGCGTGAGATAGATATTTCCGATCTTGTTTCCAAGGTCAATAAAAGAATGGTCTCGGATCCCGAAATGACATCTTTTGAATATTTTCTTTCCCTCTTTCACGATGAGGAAGAGGGGAAGTCAATGGATATCGTCCCAGGTTCTTTACAGCTCTTCTAGTTTGAAGCGGTCATACGAATAAGCTGTTGATGCTGCTTTCTTCTTGCTTCACAAGCTGGTTTTGCTGCAAAAGTGTGAAGTCTGTAGCGGATTACTCCTTCTGAGCATTCCCAGTATCTTTTCTTTTTGCAAGAGCTTTGTAACTTCTTGGTAGAAACGGTTAGTTTCATACATGAGTCACTCAAAGGATTATCGCTGTCAAAATCCTCTCTATAGTGCCACTGTTCAGCTAACAAAGAAGTTGAAAACATCATTCCAAAGATAAAAGCTAAAACTCTTTTCATTGTCTTTCCTCCGACGGCCATTCAAGATCTATTAGATCAATCGTCGAAAAGATCATTTTACTTTAGTGATTTTAGGGATATACACAATTACCCTTATAAAATATTAGCTACAGCAATCACTGTAAAGAAGGCATAAGCAGCCGAAAATAAATAAGAAAACTTATCTGTGAGAGGTATCAGTGATAGACTTTTTTTTAATTATGTTGATCAAATCACCTTGTATTTTTGAACAACGCATTGGAAATACAAATAAATACCCATAACCTCTAGTTGCATAGAATTACCCAAGTTCAGAAGTTGAGAGATGCTCTCGAGCGATCTTTTAAGGTAACTGTCTAAAAACTTTTTGACAGGTGTAAAATCCTTAGAACCCCCTGTTAACCTTAACTAGTTAAAATCACACAGATCGATTTTGGCCTCCATCTTGCTTTGATTAGGACAAGACTGACGAAGACCCATAAGCCTATTGACTTTCGGAAGTCTTATGTAATCTCCCTAGTCGATTGACTCTTTGCTATGAATCGAATCGTTTGTGATGTTCTCATTAGAAATCCTTCTGTAAAGAAGGATTTTTTTTTGTTAAAAATTTTCGTGACACCTGTATAAAGATCAATCTGGATCGATTAAAGAAGGTGTTGCCATGTCTGAGTCTCGTTTTCATAAAAAAACAATTGGTATTCTTGGAGCTGGCCAGTTGGCAAAGATGCTTGCAGAATCTGCCAAACCTTTAGGCATCAAAACGGTCGTCTACGGGAACAACAAACTTGAGCCCGCATCTTACAGTGCCGACCAGCTCATCGTCCGACCCACTCAAAAAGAGGAAGACCTTCAAGAGTTTTTTCAACAGGTCGACCTCGTCATATTCGAGAATGAATTTTTCGATCCGAGTTTTGAAGAGTCAGTTGCAAAATTTATAAATTTAGACTGTCAGCCCAAACCAAGTGTTATGACAAAATTTGCCAATAAATTGAATCAGAAAAAAATGCTTAACGAACTAAACATTCCAACAACCAAGTTTAGTATCCTCGGCCAAGATGAAACCCCAAAAGATTGGCTGGAATCGCTAAAAAAAGAGTTTCCAAACAAGTCCGTCATAAAATGGGCGCATGGGGGTTATGATGGTAAAGGCAATATGGTTTTCAATGGGAGTGAGTCAGATGAAGAGAGCGAGCGCTTAGCTATCGAGTTTATTAATCACGCTATTGATCGCAAGGTTGAAGTGTATGCCGAACAATTTACACCATTCAAATGTGAGTTAGCACTCATAACTGTCAGATCAGTAAGCGGTGATTTTCGCCACTATCCGATGGTTATGACAAAACAGGTCGATGGTATCTGTTTCGAAGTAAAGGGGCCAGCTGTCAAGTGGGGCGTTTCTGATGAGTTAGAAAGGGTTGCCCAGGATAGCGCTAAAAAACTAGCTGAACAGTTTGATCTTTTCGGCGTTTTCGCAATAGAGTTTTTTCTCACGCAAGACGGTAATCTTCTTGTTAATGAAATTGCACCTCGGGTTCATAACTCCGGTCATTATTCGCAAGAAGGAGCGCCAGTCTCTCAATTTGAGAATCACCTGCGAGCTGTCCTTGGAATGGAACTCGGTCAAACGATGTTAAAAGATCAATTTTTTGCGATGGTGAACATTTTAGGTCCAAAGGCTTTTAGTGGAGAGGTCAGCCCTCCTAAAATCAGCATCGAAAAGGCCTGGTTGCATTGGTATGAGAAAAAAGAAGGACGGCCCGGGCGCAAGCTTGGTCACGTAAATATTATATCAGACGATAAGCAGCAGCTTGAAGACAAGTTAAAACTGGTGACGCAAGCGATTGAAGATTGGCAAATGACTTACACTAAAAAGGGAAATCTATGACTCAAATCGACGCACAGCCAAAAGTTGGAATCATCATGGGAAGTGATTCTGATTACCCCCACATGAAAGGAGCGGCTCAAGCTCTTTTTGACATGGGTGTCGCTTTTGAAATGAAAGTGGTTTCGGCGCACAGAACCCCCGATGTCATGGCTTCATATGGCAAAGATGCTGAAAAACGTGGGCTGTCCGTCATTATTGCAGGCGCTGGTGGGGCAGCTCACCTCCCAGGAATGGTCGCTGCCTATAGCGTCTTACCGGTGATTGGTGTGCCCATCCCCAACGGTCCTTTGCAGGGGCAAGATTCACTTCTGTCGATCGTGCAGATGCC
>CAZBDM010000279.1:0-6268 GCA_964490675.1 uncultured Oligoflexales bacterium | reverse complement strand
TTTTCACAAAACTTAACTCAACCCTAGAAAAAGAGCTCTCCCGCTACGATGCTGTTTTATTCTTTGAAAGCGCTGCGGTTGGAGGAATAAGCATTGAAGGCGGCAACCCCATCCGCAACGAAAGCGTTAAAGAAGCGGTTGCTCTTGATCAAAAGCTACGATCTCTTTGGGAAAAGCACCCGATGTTCAGCTTTGTCGGCCATGACACCTCATTTATGAAAAAGATCAATAATGGCATAGAAGCAATGAAAAAAATCATCCATCAGCTCGACCTCAACCACAATCACAACTAAGTCAGGCTGCTAAGGATCTTTTCTTGAATGCGCTTCATCTCATCGACACTTCTTTCTTTAGCATGTCGAAAGCTCATATCATCAGCCGAAAACATCGGAATGAGATGAAAGTGAAAATGCGGAACATCAAGCCCAACAATCGATGCTCCGACCCGTTTACAGTCTGTTGCTTTTTGGATGGCTGGTGAGATTTTCTTTGCTGCAGAAAAAACTGCGGAATAATAAGGCTCTGGGACATCCGCAAAGTGGTCAACTTCAACTTTTGGAATGACCAAGGTGTGTCCCAACTGAATCTGATCTTTGGCTAAAAACGCCAATACATAGTCATCTTCATAGATTTTGTAGCAGGGAATCTCTCCTGCAATGATTTTCATAAATAAGCCCACGGGTAAGTCCTTCTTAGCTAGGTCTACGGTCTGACCTAGCTAAGATAACAGTGCTTATTTACAAATGTCGAGATTTTCTTGGTAGATTTCTCCTCCAGCCATAAACGGCCCGAAGTTTGCTGGATCTATGAAGAAGTTATACTCAGTCACGAGCTCGGGGTAACCTTCTCCCTGGTTTAGCTTAACAGGCAAGACAATGAAGTTTTCGCGATCTTGTAGGTATTTGAGAACAGCTGGCATACTTTGGTAGCGGTGATCTTCGATATTGTAATAACCGTAGTAGGGCTTTAAATCACTAAAAATTTCTCGACTTAGTCCAGTTTCTTGTTCAAACCTCTCCATAAAAGCAGCGTAGGCACCTCTACCAAATCCAGCACTTTCTGCCCTAGTGTAAGGAAGTTTCGTCAAGAAGGCTCTTCGTCGGTCAACAACAGAATCACTCTTACACTCGGTACATTCATAACTAGGGCGCGGCACTTCTGGAACAAAGTAGTTTCTAGAAAGCCAATCAGACATTTCTGCAGGAGATTTAGGTTCAAAATGATCAGCTTGAAAACCCCCATCCTGATCGTAGACACCGATAAACCGCAGCGATTCATTGACAGCCTTCATCAGCGAAGAAGTATCACCAACATTTGTATAGTGCATCCAGTAAGCTTCGTGAAGAATGCGTGTCAATAAGGCCTTAAAGACCTCTTCTTTATTGGCATTTCTTTTATAACCATCGAGTGAGCTTCTCGTCAGGAAGATATCGAGCCTCTTTCTGACAGCACCGTTAACTTTTTGAATAGCCTCTTGTTGAGTTGAGTCGACCTGCACAACGTTTCCATCATCGTCGGTATAAGACACCTTAAACCCTTTCGGGAGGTTCATGATGCCCCAATTTTGCTCCAAAAGACCTCTTTTAATCATCACGGCAAATTTAAAAAGTTTATAAAAGGCTTTTCTATGAAGGGCGTTGAGTGTTTCACGCCACTTTATATCTAGTTCTTTAGCAGTTTGTTGCTCACCTTTTTCGTTGTAAACGTAACCCATAAGGTCACAAATATTTCCGCGCACTTCTTTGACGTGTTTTTCGATAAACATATCTAAAGGCTCAGTGATCTCTCCATCGGAACCTTGGTAGATCACGTCGATGCCGCCACCGACATCGTGCCCGCCGTCTGCGAATAAATTTGAGTGGAAAAACAAGCCCCAAAAAACCAGGCTCAAAAGACTCTTTTTCATGTTCGTCATTCTCCTAATGCAGAGTGGGGCGCTGTTCGTTCAATGGTTTGGTCAATCCAAAAAATTGAATCGCAAGTGACGCTACCTGATCTTGTCCGTCAGGTGCCTGCATCTGAGAAATAAAGTCCCTTTTAAACTTACGAATCATGTCTTTTGCCATAGGCAAATCTTTTTTCCTGACTGCTATGACCACGCTTGAAATCTCTCTATCGTTCACTGTTTCGTTGTGAAGTGAGTTAAGTGCTTTATTGATTATTTGATTATGAAAGCTACGAATCGCTTCCGAAGGCGTATCTTCCTTGGTTGAAGTGAAGTCTTTCAGGGGCTTTAGAGTTCCCCCTTCCTCGGCGACAAAGCCAAGTTTAATCAGGCGATTGATAGCTTCGCTTACCTGTTCGGGAGTAATATCAAGTTGCTCCGCAATCCAATCGATCGAATACTTAAAGTCGTCTAGAACTGTTAGTTCGACAATTGCGAAATGGTACCAATCAGAAATGATTTTGAAGGTCTCAAGACTAATCTCTGAGTACTTAGCCTGGCTAGTAAACTTTTTAAGTCTAATCGCTGCTTTTTCTCTAATAGTCTTTGAGCGTGTGTTTTCAAGGTCGACAAGACAACAAAAGATCGATGTTTCTTCGTCGTCGAATCCTAAGTTCTTCGCGATGTTAAGAGCAGATCTGCGGGAAAGATTATAGCGCCCACTGAGTACTTCGCTGAGGCTAGAAGGAGCGATAGAAATGTCTCTCGCAAACGACCGTAGAGAATAGTTGGGGTTTTTTTGGCAGCGCTGTTCAAAGAAACCTCTAAGCACTGCCCGATATGTATGATTAGGATTAATCATTTGATATCACTCACTTTTTTAAGTTTAAAGAAAAACCCTCTTAGCCATATGGCCAACAAACTAACCGAATCGAGTCGGAGAAGCAAGTGTTATTTCGAACAGTTTGTTCGGGTGAAATCAGGCGTTCGGATGTGAGCATTTCAGGTTTCATATCGCATCGTGTTGTGTTTGTCTAGCGAATACGCAACATTTTGTTTGCTTTTAACTTGCCACGTCATTTTAGCCGGCTCTTTCTGCCATAGCATGGATTTGTGTTGGTAGTTTTAGGCAATTAAATCTCCCAGACAAATTGATCGACCATTGAAAGAGAAAAGGGGAGTCGAAGACTCCCGGTTTTCTTTAATAATTAGAATCCTTCGATCCACAATGAGGCATCTCTGGAGCGTAGGGATTATGGACTTTGTCCATCTTCGCTGAGTTCTGTACCCACTTCTTTTTAACCATCGGGCAGGAGTATGCGTTGTACTTTCCGACCTCGTATGTATTGACGACATAAATGAGAGCCATAGAAACAAGATGGTAATTCTGATTATTTACATCTCTTGCGTTACTCGCTTTAATCTCTGCTAGCTTCCCCTTTGAGAACTTGAGCAGCTTGGTGAGCTTTTCGTCTTTAATCGAGCTGATTGCCTGCTCTAATTTTTTGGCCTGTGCTTCCACTTGCTTTGCGTCGTACTTAAAAAATGATTGGTGAAGAGTCTCATTAATCTCTAGAGTCGCCATCACTTGTTTTAAAGTTTCCTTTTGCAGTTTGATTCTTTCTTTTTTCTGAGCAGCAAATCCTTGCATAGAAGAAAAAACCAAAGACAAAAAGATTAGGAAAGTAGAATTTATCAGTTTCATATTTCGCATCTTTTCTCCTTCATTGATTAACTAAGAGACTTATTGAGTTTCCGTTGTTCAGAGTATGAAAATGCCACCGGTACGACAAAAAGCGTCACCAGTTCGATCAACATGCCTCCTAACACAGGAATAGCCATAGGTTTCATGACTTCACTACCGGTTGAGCTTGACCACATGACCGGCATAAGAGCCATTACAGTTGTCATGGTTGTCATAATTAATGGTCTAATACGACGACTACCAGCTTCGATAATGACTTCCTTTAGTTCTCGCCAACTTTTTGGACTGTGTTGTTTGATGGCTTGCTGAAGATAAGTCATCATCACGACACCATCATCGACCGCGATACCAAATAGAGCAATAAAACCTACCCACACGGCAACTGAAGTATTAAAACCCCCTATCCATAATAAGATGATGCCTCCTGCCATTGCTACAGGTACCGCACTAAATATAATAAAGGCATTCGTAAGATTTTTTATACCGATAAAAATAATAAATAAATTGATGAAGATTGCTAAGGGGATAAGAATCATAAGCCTTTGATTGGCTCTTACTTGATTCTCAAACTGACCCGCCCAAATAATCGAATAGCCTTGTGGAAGCTGTACCTTTTCTTTAATGCGCTTTTTCGCCTCTTCAACAAAACCAATCAAATCACGATTTTTAACATTAAGTAAAACAACCGATCTCAACAGTCCGTTTTCAGATTGAATTGCAGCCGGACCTGTTACGACTTTTATGTCAGCCAATTGTTCTAGCGGGATATGCTGACCAAGAGGACTTGGTACAAGAACGCGCCTTAATTCATCGATACGGTCTCTTAATTCTTTCTTGTAGCGGATTCTTATCGGATAACGCTCTCTACCCTCATAAAACTGTCCAATCGTCATTCCTCCGACGGCTGTTTGGAGGACTCGATTGATCGTCCCAGTATTTATACCAAAGCGCGCCGCCGCCACTCGGTCGACGTCGAACTCGATATATGGCTTACCGGTAATTTTCTCTGCATAAACCCCGTACGCTCCTTTGACCTCTTCGACTTCTTTTCCGACTTCTGCGGCAATAGACTCAAGAGTCTTAAGATCAGGTCCAAAGATCTTCACACCAACTTGGGTTTTTATGCCGGTAGAGATCATTCCAATGCGAGTCTGTATGGGAAAATCCCATGAATTAACCAGTCCAGGAACCTGAAGATTTTGATCTAGATCTTGCATTATATCAAAGATCGTTTTACCCGCTGGCCATTTTTCCTTAGGAACTAATCTGACGACTGCTTCAAACATCGCCACGGGCGCTGGGTCAAGAGCTGAGTTAACCCGTCCGAGTTTACCGACAGCAAACTCTACTAGCGGGGGTTCGTTTAATACTTTATCGGTATAAGCTAACAACTCACGCGCCTTTGTCATACTGACGTCGGGCGTTGTCACCGGCATGTAAAGAATGTCCCCTTCATTAAGAGACGGCATAAACTCTTTTCCAAGCTTTGAAAACGCCCAGGCCGAAAAAGCGATAAAAATAACAGGCAACACAAGAAACAACGCTCGGCGCTCAAGGACAAACGCGAGAACAGGACGATAGACTTTGAGGTTGGATAGCGACACAGGGTTTTTCTCTACCGGCTTAAGCTTTCCTTTAAGTAGAAAAACAGACATCGCAGGGAGAAGGATAATGGCTACGGCGACTGAACCAAACATTGCAAGTGTTTTCGTCCAAGCAAGGGGGGTGAAAAGCTTTCCTTCAGCTCCATCAAGAGCAAATACCGGTAAAAAAGTGACGATCGTCGTCATAACAGCTGTAAGGATAGCTGGACCCACTTCTCTTGCCGCTTGAATGATGACACGAATTCTCTCTCTGCCTCTATAGTCCCCTTTGGCTAACTGAGAGTAGATGTTCTCAGTCATAATAATACCCATGTCAACCATCGATCCAATGGCGATAACAAGACCTGAAAGACTCATTACATTTGAGTCGATGTCAAGAATCTTCATGAGAATAAAACTAATGCCGACACCAAAAGGAAGCGTCAATGACACTAAAATTGAAGAACTAAAATGAAGGAGAAAAGCGAGAATAACTACAATGGTAATAATGATTTCTTGGCTAAGGGCGGTGTAAACTGTACCAATAGTCTTCTCTATGAGTTCCGTTCGATCATAAAAAGGAACTAGCTTGACTCCTTTGGGAAGACTCTCATTGACGACTTTAAGTCTTTCTTTTACTGCATCAATTGTATCTTTAGGATTTTCGCCAAAGCGCATAGTTACGACACCGCCAACCGTTTCGATGCCATTTTTGTCAAGTGCTCCTCTTCTAAAGGCAGGTCCAGTAGCAACCCGCGCGACGTCTTTAATGCGTACAGGAGTTTTATTTTTTACTCTAACGACAACATTTTCAATATCTTCAATACTGCTGAAGAAACCTTTGCCTCTCACGATAAACTCTCGATCACCGTCCTCGATGACTTCGGCTCCCACTTCAATATTGCTATTTTCTATAGCCTTAACGACAGCACTGAAGTGAACATCAAAAGCAAAGAGCTTTTTGGGGTCGACATCAACCTGATATTCTTTTACAAAGCCACCGACACTTGCAACTTCGCTGACACCCTCAACAGCTTGCAAAAGATATTTGACGCTGAAGTCCTGGATAGATCTCAACTCAGCAAGAGATTTTGG
>CAZBDM010000278.1:0-6278 GCA_964490675.1 uncultured Oligoflexales bacterium | reverse complement strand
ATTTGAGGCTCGGTATTGCTTGGCGGGCAACAATGGTTGATGCTGAACTAAAATCTTTCCGCGCCGATACAACTGCAGCAACTAAAATCCATTACAAAGAGATGAGCTCACAAAGCTTCACTGGTTTTAAAGTCGGTACACAGTATGTCGGTGACGCTAAAGATTGGGGTGTTGGCTTGAATGTAAGAACACCTGTTGAGTTCGAAGCGAAGGGCGATGTTGAAGGAGAATCTCTAGTCTTTGCAAACGGCCAAACAGTTAAGTCAAAAGAATCTGTATCCGTAAAAAATACTTTTCCTCTGCAAGCAGGACTCGGTGGCTTCTATCTCATCGAAGAAATGAGCACTCTTCACGCTGAATATACCTTCAGCCAATACTCTGCCAACGAAAAACTAGAATTTGAAAGTGAGAATGATAATTTCGATTTTGAGCTTGAACAAAAATGGCAGGACCAGCACAACATAAGACTTGGCCTAGATTACAACAGATTTAGCTGGGCGATTAGATTTGGCTATGTTTACACGACTGCAGTCACACCCGACGACTATGCGACTCCAACATTTTCTTCACCAGGACCCGCTCACAGCATTATCTTAGGAACTGGCTCGGAAGTCGCAGAAAACGTCACAATTGATGCTGCTATCGATCACGCTATGGCAGAAGGAGAAATCGATAAGGATGCGAAAAATGGCGGAAAAGAAGGCAAATATGAATCCACCGCCACGTCACTTCACATCAGTGGTCGCTACATTTTTTGAAATCAAATGAATCACCTAGCAGCTGTCAAACTTTTTGACAGCTGTCAAAACCACCTGCTCTTACCTTTTTTCTTCCCTCAAGAATAAGCCTCTGTTTTCATTGGAAGCTTAAGTCCTGGCGAACATTGACACTACCGGTATCAGCTTTGCTTACTAAATAGCGACCGGCAATGTTCTGCCATATTCATCTATCGACCTTCATACCTCAACTTTCATCCCCAAGAGACCACCATGAAAAAAATCATCGAGATTTTCAGTTACTCACTTCTTTTGCTCAGTCTAACAATTGTCACCTTTACCATTGTTAAGCGCACCTTAACTAAAAAAACCGCTTATCAGGTCGAATTAAGCGAAACTGACAAACGCACCATAGACTATGAATCAACCGTAAAAGAAATCGAACAAAAGAAATCTTGTAAACAATTGATTGTTGATGAAGAAAAATCGGTACCCGCGAAAATCAAATATTTACATTGCCCGGCAAAAACCTTCGAACAAGAGGGTAAGCCGTTTCATTTGACTGCTGATTTTGAGGTGACCCCGGGTGTTGTGAGAAAATACCACTTCTGGCGACGTGTCTATGGCCTGTGGGGAAAGAATGACTACCCTATTCACAGCTCAAAGTATCCTGAAGTCATATTAGCAGTTGTATCTCATGATGACGAAGATGCTCACCTGACTGGAAAAAGCCAAAGAAAACTGCGTAAACTAGTGACCAAACAAAAGAGACTCTACCGCAATCTTCTTTACAAGCTTCACAAACAACGCAAAAGACCTCTTAATAAACTAGACCCTGCTCTCCTGCGCATTGCTCGACTGATGGAACATATTAAAGATAAAAATAAGTACCTATTAGCTGCTCAATCTTTACGATCACAAAGAGGTCAAAGACATTTTGTTAAAGATGGTATCGTTAGATCTGGTCGCTACTTGCCATATATTGAATATGAATTCTCTGAAAAAGGGCTTCCTATAGAGCTCGCTTATATTGGCTTTGTTGAATCTTCCTTTAACCCAAAAGCTGTTTCGAAGGTTGGTGCCTCAGGGGTTTATCAAATCATGCCGGCTACCGCTGGCCACTACCTTATTCGTCGTTATGGCATCGATGAAAGAAACGATCCGATCAAAGCGGGACGACTGGCTGCGATCATCTTTGCTACAAATTATTCAATGGTTCAAAGCTGGCCTCTTGCCGTTACCGGCTACAATCACGGCATAAACTCGATAAAGCGAGCCATTAGACAAACGAAATCAAACGACTACGATGTCATCTTGAAAAACTACAAAACAAGAAGTTTTGGTTTCGCTTCAAAAAACTTCTACTCTGAGTTTCTCGCCATGGTCTATACGATCAAAAACGCTCGCACCATTTTTCCAAATATTTTACCTGAATTTCCACTACGATTTAAGGAACAGAAGCTGACCAAACCAACGCGAATCAAAAACATCATGAAGCAATACGAAATGACAAGTCGTGAGTTTCACGATATGAATCTCGACGTCACCCTCCGTTTTATTAGAAACAACGGAACACTTCCGAAAGGGTTTAAAGTAAAGGTTCCCGTTCTCAATCTTGCAAAAAAATCAAAGAAGAAAAGACGCAATCCTTATCAAATGCTTACCAATGGCGAGCGCTAACTGCATTCGATAACTTTAATATAAAACTCAAAGGTCCTTACGTCATATGGAGATCAAGCAAGATTTCAGACTTTTAGCGTACCAAATTCCATTTTTTTGCGACACCATGAGTGGTCTCACATAGAGCGCCCTTAACGGATAAGAATGCACTGCCGAATCCATTGCTTGAAGAGTAACCGGTAAACTCTCCGGTGTTTCTCCACCAAAGCTCTGACCGACCTCGGTGGCCATTCAACTTGCAGAACTTCCAATTCGATGACCATCCATACATTGTTTCGACTCCAAATGGACAAGAACCACAGCCTTTTCCACTAAAAGAAGATTTTCTTTCTGGTTGAGAAGACTGATTATTTCTCACCATACCGCCTAAAGTTGACCAAACAGGCTGACCGTCCGCCTTTTGTAAAACAAGATTACCATCATCCTGCATAACCATTTTTTTAACACCCATTCCTGCAGTGTTAGAAGCCCATAAAGGTGTCCATCGATTATCGTAGACGACAAAGTTACCATCTTGCTGCAAAACAGCAAAGTTAGGGGTGTCACGATTTGTTCTTGCTGAAAAATTGGCTTGAGAAGTGTTGTTATACACAACAAAGTTACCGTCCATCTGCATAATTGCGATAAACTTACCATTACACGAACCCAACCAATGGCCTTCGTTCATGTAAGTGCCGGTGTATATCGTTCCACATCTACCCTCACCAGCAGAGTTAAGTTCGAGATTTTCCTGGATTTCATTTTGAGAAGTATCTTTTTTCTCTATCACCTCAACTTCACCACAACCGAATAAACTCACTACCAATAGCGAAAGTAGAATGCGCATGTATCGTCCACCCCTGATTAATTTTTTGATTTAGTTAACATCCTCATCGGCAGGTTTAAGATAAAAATGAAAAAATACCATATTTACTATTAAATACGGCGCTTTACAAAAACATATCGATCATGCTTGTCGTACGCTAATCTAAAAGAATTGCCTACCGGCAAGAGAACAAGCTATAGATACAATGCTGATTTGGTATGTCTATCAAAGTGTATTACAATTTAACTTCATCGATCGAAAGAGCAGTATAAGGGAGTGCGTTTACTATGATGAGATCTGGAAACCCGGCCCTGCAAGCGTCAACTTTTACCACCGAAGGCATGACCCGGGGTGAAACGATGACAATTAACGGAGTAACTAATAAGTGTTTTCTCATGCTGTTGCTGATGCTTTTTCCCGCTTATTACGTTTGGAATCTCTATTACAGTAGCGAAGGAACGGCAAATATTAACCTTTACATGATGGTCGGTGCGATAGGAGGACTTGTTGTTGCACTCATCACTGTTTTTAAGAAAACCTGGGCTCCCGTTACCGTTCCCATTTATGCTTTACTTGAAGGCTTATTTCTAGGAGGTATCTCAGCGTTTTTCGATATGCGCTTCCCAGGTATAGTCATTCAAGCGGTAGGTCTTACTATTGCAGTATTTGCCGCCCTTCTTTTTGCCTATCGATCTGGAATGATCAAAGCGACAGAAAACTTCAAGTTAGGAGTCGCAGCTGCGACAGGCGGTATTTTTTTGATTTATCTTGTTGGTTTTGTCCTGAGCTTTTTTGGCACTGGCATTCCCTACATCCATGAAAGTGGCATGATTGGCATCGGTTTCAGTCTTTTTGTTTGTGTCATCGCAGCTCTCAACCTTGTCCTTGACTTCGACTTTATCGAAGAAGGTGCGAAAGCACGAGCACCTAAATACATGGAATGGTACGCTGCTTTTGGACTTATGGTCACTTTAATCTGGCTATATCTAGAAATCTTAAGACTTTTGTCAAAGCTTCAGTCTCGAAACTAATCGAAAGTAATTTTGGACAAAAAAATAGGAACCCTCATAAACAGAGGGTTCCCTTTTGATTTGCGGACAATATGTCAATCCTTCCTTATTGGAAAGTATTAACCAGAGTCATCTTACCTTCAGCATCAAGCTCTAGAACATTCCATGTTTCTGGAGTACCTTGTTCAGGAGCAACGGACTCGTAGGTAATCTCTTGAATGATTTCGCCATCGATTTTGACAGTGACTTTTGCGCTAGAAAGTCCTTCTGCATCAACCCGATTTCTGACCGAGTAAGCGAATGATCCATTAAATTCGCCCATCTTTATAGAAATCGTTTCAGAACCTGAAGGCGTGCGAGCATCACGATCTAGATCGACACTAAAGCCTGCCGTACCGTTGACGTAAGAATGCTCCATTTGAGAGCCTTCCAATGCGTGAATATAGTAAACAAGAAACTCTTCTTCACCTTTTTCACCGAAGATATGAAGGTAGCTATCTAAGTCGTTAATCTCTTCGCCCCAAGTGAGAGTGATTTCGACTAACTCAGGGAGATCTGATTCTGCAGTAAGTTCGGCATTAACAGTAATCTCTTCATCCTTAACGATAGTTCCTTCGATACAAGTAGACTCGTAACCTTCGAGAGAAAAACACATCATGTAAGTACCAGGTGTCAAGCTAGCAAAGCTATATTTGCCCTGCGAGTCTGTATAAGTTAAAGCGACAACAAATTCGTCTTCACCTTTCACTTCTACTTTGACGTTTTCCAAAGAGCTTTTATCTTTAGAATCTGTAACAGTACCGGAAGCAGAGCCTGCATCACCTTCTTCGAAAACGATTTCAATAGGATCATCAAATGCAGCCTTTAGCTCTTTAGCAGTTAAAGTCATTTCCCAAGTTTTATAGCCTTCTTTGTTGGCGATGAGCTTGTAGTTGGTTTCACCCTGATCGGCAATCGTAATCTGATTTGTTTTGGCTTCTAAGTCACCAGAGAAGATCGCTTGACCATCTTCTTCAACAACTAGACTTGCTTCCGTCAGAAGAAAGTTTGCTGTATCAGAGTCATAAGCAAATGCTGCAACGAGAAAGTCCAGTCTTTCAACAATTTCAATACCAAACGTTAAGTAACCGAAGTCACTTGGAAGACGATCAAGAGTCGAAAGAACCTGCAATGAGACTTTAGTTACAGCGTCTTTAGAGATTTCAAAATCTTTTGGAAGAGTTTGAGTCACAAGACTAGCCATAAGAGATCCGTCTTTTGGAGCAACGAAAAGTGTTTCGCCGTCTTTATCAAGCGCCTGAAACTCAGTAACTTGATACTCACCTGGGATCAAAGATAAAGGTGCCGTGATCGGACCTTCGGCTTTTTGCATGACCTGTAACTTTTTCATTTCGAAGACAATCGACTCGTCTTCTTTTTTGACAACTGTGACGACGATATCAGTAATATTTTTGATATCTTCAGCAAGGTCGCTAGATTCGCTTTCCAAGAAGGTAAACTCGATACCAGACGACGCTTGTTGATTTTCGGATGTCGGTGACTGGTCACCTTGGTTATCATTTTGTGACGCTAGATCATCGATCGGTTTAGCGTCTTCTGATGGCACCGCTGGTGCCGGGATTTTTGATCTCGTTTCCTTCTTCATTTCTGAAGAACAGGAAACTAAGAACCCGCTTAAAACAAGACCTACCAAGCCCTGCATAAAAGCCTTGTACATTAAACTCATGGACAATTCCTCCTAACTGCAACTACAACAAAGATGTATCAAGCCAAACAATACATACAACACAACAGAGCTTGACTAAGCAAAACTAATACCAACTTAAAAAAGGAATGATTCTATGAGTTCGATAACAAAGTTCTGTCTAGGAAGTTCCTCTGCGAAAAAACAATGGTCAATTTAAGAAGGAATTTTTCGGGAGGGTAGCGCTGATCACTATTTAAGGATAAAAAACCAACTCAACGTCGAGATGCCTTAGCACCTACATACACTCACTCAGCGCGAAGCAAAGACAATGCCATTGCACTAAGTAACTAGTTGATAAAATTGGAATAACCTCAGAGAAT
>CAZBDM010000277.1:0-6281 GCA_964490675.1 uncultured Oligoflexales bacterium | reverse complement strand
TGCGAATATGAGAAACATAAAGAAGCTCATGCAAAGTGATTCCCAATGAAATGGTCCAAGCCTGCCAAGGTTCAAGTCCGACCGAAAACCAGACACTAGCCGCAATTGCGCCACGATAGCTGGCAAAGCCGAATCCATGTAGCCATTCGTAACTTGTGGGCTTGACGTAAAGAGGATTTTTCGATTCCGAACGCACTGACTGGTTTGCATGGGCCTGGTGTTCGCTAGTCGCGACCGCGACGTCAATCGGGACGAGTTCGCAGTCAATGCCGTTACTCTCTAGGATCGTAAGGAGTTCGAGGAGTTTAGGATGATCTGTACCGATATGGGAGGCATGATAGATGGTAGCGATGCCATCACGGTCTTGTTCTAATAATTCATAGAGGCGAAAAGAATCGCCTGTTTCCAGCAGTCTTTGGAAATGAAGAGCTGAAAGCTTGAGGCCCGATGGGCTGATCATACGGAATTGGCTGACCTGTTGGCGATCGGTTGAAAGCATCTCTTGGCTGAATGCCAAAAGGGGGTTTAAGAGAAGAACGATAAGTAAGATTAAGCGCATGAGGATTGGCTGATCCTTACGATCAAGGGTCTGAGTTCGTGGGGAAATTAACCCAGATTTTGCCTTTAGACAACTTCACTCTGTTCAAATATAAAGCAAAGCCGACAATTTCGGGTGGATGTTATGATAAAATAAGATAAACGCATCGTTTCATATCTGGAAAAAAAATGTCTGACAAAGAAGCCTCAAAAGAGTCTGCTAAAAGTAAGCGTCTTGTTCAGCTGTCTCGCCTGGTGAGAACCTCCGGCGATATGCAGCTGAGTGAAGAAAAAAGAACGCTACTCAAATCTCATTTGAAAAGTGAAATCGAGCGTCTTCAGCACGATAAATATGCTGATCAACCTCAAGAGAAGGCACGACAATACGAGCTAAAAATCAGGCAGATGGTAGCGGCCGACGCTCGTTGGGATCAGATGGGTCCTGTGTGCTGGCAGTACTTTCATTTACAAAATGACGCTGAAGTCGCCGGCCGGCTTATCGAGTTATGTTTTCTCTATGGAAACGAAGCGCAACTTAGAAATGTCATAGAAAGACTCCTAAAAGAACAAGTCGACTTTTATAAAACGATTAACGTCGCAGTTAGATCGCAACTATTAGGTTACTACTGGCAACGATCGGTCGTTGCATTGATCTCTCCGATTCTTGAGGAGTTTCAGGAGCTTTCTTGGCTCATTCCGATTGAAAAACTACATATCTTTTTAAAACTTTCAAAATCTGATGAAGCTGCCGACGCCTACTCTTATTACTCTAGGCATCGAAAAGATATCAACCGTGCGGTTTTAGAACACAAAGATGTCACCAAAGTCACCCAGAGTTCGATTAATTTTCTGGTCGCTCGCTTGCTCATTAAAATAGGTAAGAAGCTTGAAGCAAGAACTTATTTGGAGCAAATTACGGCGACCGATCCAGAGTATCAAAGTGCTTTGAGGCTTCTCTTAAGTTTTGATAGCGACCGTAAAGATCTAGAGAAGGGTACCTACCATCACAAGCTCAAATCAGAAGGTCGTTGGGAAAAGCGAATCAAGCTCTTTAAGAACTATTTGGCAACAACTGAAAGACTGGGCGGGATTAAGGATAAAAATAGAGGTCATCTTAATCTCCTCTTAGAAAACCCACGACGCTTTTTACCCGATCTCCCAGAGGCATGGTCACGTCTGTCAAATATGCTCGTGGCGAATCTGAAGTTGACCGGTCTCTTACCTAATCTATTAAAAACTTTTTCTGACAATATTTTAAAGTTCCACGAACCCGATCTTGATATGGCTCTTTGGCAAGCTTGGCTGAGGGAAGGACAGAAATTTGATCTGCCTTACAATTACTATGTCGGTGTCGGGATGCTTCATCAATATGTTGCTAGTGGTGGAAGAAATTCAGCGGCCTTATGGCGTGCTCGCGAAATCATTGAAGAAATTGACTGTGACGGTTTAGATTTACCCAATTGGCGTACCATCCATAGGTCAGCTACAGCATTTCTACAAGATGCGATGCACTTCGAGGATGAGGATAAGAATAGGCTTCTTATTGAGCTTGCCGTTGCTGCCGACAGTCAGGATGTGACGTTATTGGATATCGAATATTACATCAAAAGAACCTTTCGACCACCACCAAAAATTCTTGATCTTTTGCAAGATACCGTTCGCAAGAAAAAAGCTTATGATCTTGAAGAACAGCTTATCATCAAAGTCTCTCGCGAATCTCACCTGAGAAATTTTGATCTTGATCGTCTTTGGCATCTTGCTTGTGCGAAGACTAATAACGATCTTGCTTGGCGAGTGGCAACGCTGCTTTATAAAAGAATGTCTTTGGTCCCACAGGTAGAATACGCATGGCAAATTTCCGGTGAAAATCGTCGGGGTTACCCACTTTTTCAACCTCATAAAGCTGATTTAGACCTTTGCTTTAAAGACTTTGAAGATCATGAACGTCGACTGGCAAATGCTTGCTTGCAAGGTGGGCCAGCAATGGCTGAGCTCCTCGCCATACTTGATCAAGGGGCAAAACCTTTGCGTACGAAAGTCGCTGCCGATAGTTTTGAAGGACAACTAGAGCAGCTTCTGCATCGCTGCTTGTGGTTATCATCGAGCTATCGCAAGTTTCAGTACTCGGAAAGAAGCATTGCGACTCATCAAAGTCTTCCTTTTTTTGCTCAGCTTGTCCCCCATAACGAATGGAGTTTCGTTGTCAGCCAGCTTATTGACCGTATGAGTCTTTATGCTTGGAATTGGGACTTTCATCGCCTTGGCCAAAGAATCAAAGAGCTCCTTCCTGACATGGGTGGTAGAGATCGCATCCGCAAGTTACCAAAGCCGGTTGTTAAGTGGTTAAAAAGTCTTAATCCACAGCAGCGGTCAGCCTGGAATGATTTGACGATTTGTGCGGCGCGCCCTGATAATAGCCATTGGGGGATGGTCCTTTCAAGAATGATCTGTCGTTTAGCAACACTTATTTATCCCCATCATATTCAAGCCCTGACCACCCTTCAGAAAATGCAGGCGCCTTTGTGGCTCATTTGGGATTTGGAGCGTTGGATCGTTTCGCCAGAATATTCAGAATTACGCCAAAGCTACAAAATTGCTAGTCGCGTCCTAGTGCCGGCGAGTATTCAGAAGATGCCTTCGATAGTTCTGGAAAAACACCAAGAATCGTAGTAACTAGCCATTCAACATTGGAAATTTATAACGGTCTTATGAAAATCCACTATGCAAGTTACAAATATCCCACTGATAAATCTTTTTTTAAGCTTTATCCCGATCTTTATTTTGCTCATCGTTTTTTTTCGTTGGAAACTTAATTGGAAGGATCTTTCCTATGCATCATTAAGGATGATCTCGCAGCTTCTTATCATCGGTTACTTTCTCAGTTACATTTTTACACAGAACTCACCTTACTGGACCAGCTTAATTGTTGTTGTGATGATTGTTGTTTCATCCTGGATTTCTTTGTTTTCTATTTCTAATAAGAGAAAAATGTATTTAAAGTATTCACTTATTTCATTGGTGACAGCTGCTTTACCTGTCATGCTCTTGGTGACTATGGTTGTTGTGCCAACCTCACCTTGGTATAAGCCTTCATTTTTAATACCGCTCGCTGGGATGGTGTTTGCCAACTCTATGAATACGATCGCTCTGGCTGCAGAAAGGTTTGAAAGTGAGTGGCAGAAAATCGGTGCTAATCAAGCAAAAATCACGTCTTTGAAGGCTTGTCTCATACCTCAAATGAATAGTTTTATGGCCGTTGGGCTTGTCTCCTTACCTGGTATGATGACGGGTCAAATTTTATCGGGAGTGAGTCCGCTTATTGCTGTGCGCTATCAGATCGTTGTTATGACGATGGTGATGGGTGCTGGTGGGTTATCTGCCGCAATGTATCTTAGTCTCAGATCTCGACAAGCCTAAAGCTCAAGATCACGAGTGATTTGTAAAAGTCTTCTTTTGTAAAACAAGTCTTTTTTAGCATAAAAAATCCAGCCTTTAGCTTCAGCATCATACGGAAGAATAGTGAGTTCATCTTTACACGCCAATTCATCATAGGCAACTTTACGAGCGCGACTGATGATTTTAATAATACTATTTCTTTTGGTGTCGAGCATTCTTCTGGAAGCGGCAATTGGTATTCCATAGAGGACAGCTCGCAGTTCGTCGAGAGTGAAGATCCTTTGCGGTGCACTTGAAAAGATAGAAAAAACTTTCACAAACCCCAGACTCTTACCAATGTCAAACTTGCTGCCTTCATAAATTAAGAAACGACCATCAAATCTCAGGGGAGGTTCGAAGAGTTTGTGAAACTCATTTTCCAAATGTAATAATCTATTTTCCACTAATATCCCTTGAAGGTGCGTCACTGCCTAATCAAACAACGAAGACCAAGCAAAGCTCATGCCACAATTTAAAAACGTGATGGATCAAAAATAAACAATAAAAACAGTAATTTAAACCCAACGCTTAAGGCCAGATCTTTGATGATATGGCCAAAAATAGACCAGTTCACCGTTCATTGGCTCAGAAAAAGGCCAGCTGGTTGATGTTTTTCAAAAGACAACAATCATTGCATCATGATTAACAGTAGTCTTCCGATAACCATTTCGGAGGATTGATTAATGGCGGCACTTCTTAAGAAGTTTCTTGGCAAAAAACAGCCAGTCAATAAAAACCACGAAGAGATAAAAAGGAAGATTAAAGACTCGGAGGAGTTAACAACGATCTTTTTCTTCCTTAGTACTATGGGGCAGATGTCATTTGATCTTGGAGAGCTTAGTCATCAAGAAATTAAGGAACTCTTTGAAAAACAATACCAAAATCTTTTTAAGTATGTCGGTCAGCCGCAAACAGAATCTTTATCTCCCATTAGACAGTTTTTTAAAAGACACCGCAAAAGTGAAAAGACTTTCGTGATTAGTAGTTTCGATGAAATGAAAGATCTTATCTGGGAATTCATTCAGCAGGTTTCTCGCGACATTAAAGAAGAACGCGATGATGGTCAGAAGATGGATGACGGAGCTAGTGAACTCAAAAAAGCAATCAAAGATAATTCGGTCGAAGAACTAAAAAGACAGGCGCAGGAGTTTCTATCTATATACAAACAGGTCTCGGCTAAAAGAAAAGCTCGCCAAGACAGTAAAATTGAGGCACTTTCATCAAGATTAAAAGCTGTTCATGCGGAACTGGTCAAAACAAAAGAGGAAGCTCAAAAAGATCCATTGACCGGAGCTTTTAATCGCAAAGCTTTTGATTCGCGCCTTAAGTTGCAAACCCATTTGACTCATCTATCTGGTGATCCTTCTACTCTTCTTATTATCGATATTGATCATTTCAAAAAGATTAACGATAATTATGGTCATCAAGCTGGAGATTTTATTCTAAAAGAATTGACCGCTCGACTTTTTAAGTTCTTTCCTCGTCGTACTGATACAATCGCTCGTTACGGGGGTGAAGAGTTCGCCGTTATTCTTGCCGCCACAAACGAAAAAGAAGCCGAAAAAATCACCGATCGCTTTTTAAAATCGATTCGTGAGGGAGAGTATGAGTTCGAAGGTAAAGTCATAAAGATAACGGCCTCGATTGGTATCGCTGAGTTTGATGGTAATGAAACGATCTCCTCTTGGATCAAAAGAGCTGATAAGGTTCTCTATGAAGCGAAACACAATGGTCGTGATCAAGCGCGAGTGGCAAGCCTTGAAAATAAAAGAGACGATGTCGCTTAAGGATTAAAAGCACTTCTTAGAAAGTCAAAGATATTTTGTTGGCTGATGCCAATGAAATTTTGATAAGAACGATATCTCCCCTCAAAGATAAGCCTTTCTCTATAAATGCGGTACTGTTGCATCCCTAAAGTAAACACTTGAATAGGCTCAACGGAACCATCTGGTGAAAATTCCATCTTAGCGACTTCAATGCTTTGTTGATAGTAGTCTACTTGCGGCAAGGCTACGCTCGATTTCTTCTTGGGAAAATTGTGTTTGATGACTCATACGGCTCAAGTAAAATTCAAACAATGCAACGGCAAGAGTGGGGAAATAATAATAATCCTCTCTTATCTTTTCTAAGTTTAAGCCGCTGACGACCAGGTTGCTAATGTGACCATGATACTTACCGACGACCATTTCAGGCGTAAACTTTCTGATCATCTCAATTTCAGGCCTCTGTAAAACAACAGAGTCAGAAGAACGAAACATAAAGCGCGAAAGATAGGAGGTGACTTGATCTTGCTGAGAAGTAAGTCCAAA
>CAZBDM010000276.1:0-6281 GCA_964490675.1 uncultured Oligoflexales bacterium | reverse complement strand
TGCTACACCGATCTATAGCTTAACTCGGTGTCCGATTTTGGAAGGGAAGCCCAGACAAATGTCGACGCCAATACGGGATCAAGGATTTCGGGAGTCCTTCAGCCGCCTGGTGTTGATTTAAACTTTGCGTTAAATATTATTGCTCAAGGTCAGTCGAAATCGATGGGCTTTAGTAAAGACCTGCACGAAAAAATGAAAGCGACGGTGAAAGATCAAAGAAAGCTTATTAGAGCAGCTAATTCACTTTCATCGAGTACCGATCCTGTCGATCTTTGGACAACCACTGCTCAACTGGGAATGACATCGCTTTGTATCTATAACATCTTCAATTGTGATACACACTCTAACTCTGAAACGGCAATGTTTAGTGGTAACAACGCTCACGCTAATCATGCATTCAGAGTAGCGACAAATGTAATTGAGCAAGCAACTCAAAAAGGCTTTGTCGACGATTTAATGATCGTCTTCACCAGTGAGTTTTGCCGAACTCTAACTTTTAATAACAGTAATGGCACTCAGCACAATCAAAATGCACAAGCATTGATTTGGGCTGGTAATAACTTTAATCTTAGATATCCCGCCGGTACTTTTGGTCGTTACGCAAGTAGCTTTGATGAGCGGGGTAATGCTGGGGGCCGCACCCATACCTCTTCACACCTTCATAATGGTCTAAAACATCTTTGGGGCATGAATCATAATAATTCGGCTCTTTACGGAGCCGATGCTTGACTTTACTTACACCCTAGGATGATCCAGTAGGCTATGCCGTATTCGCTTTCATCTTCTGTGACGTACATGCAGCCACTTGCAAACTGAGGACAGAACTTACTGCAAGTGGCTTGGTAGATACACGCATAACAGCCACCGTCAATATCGTCATCTTGTTGTTCGTCGTCGAACAAGTCAAAGTCTATCAAGTGGTCTTCATTGTTCTCAGTCAACTCTGAAGATTGATCAGAAGAAGCAAGGGAAGGATTCATAAAGGCAAAAAAAAGCAGTGATATCAAAAGGGTTCTCATTTTACCGCTCCATTATATTATAAAAAAATAATATATTAAAATAACTGCGTTGGCAATGTTCTGACTATCTTAGGCAAGTCAATTAAATAGACGATGAAAATTTCTGTCAAAGCGATTCAGTGTTTGCCGTATAGTTAATCGAACACTTTTTTCATTGGCAAGATGGGACTTAACGACTTGCTCGACACTCATAAGGGGCGTCCAAATTGCTAACGGATAAAATTCTAGTAATGATTACTTGAATGATATTTGATCTGATTTTTTTTTAGTTTTTTCAAGGGTTTTTGGCGGTTGGGCTAAGATTTACCGGGGCAATACTCTTTATGGGAATGTTAAAATCATATAAAAGTCGAAAAATCCAATTAAAAAATGTGATATTTTTTAGCATTTCTAATAAAACTGTGATATGGAGGGGTTGTCTTGATGATATTTTGTCTACGAGGTCATCTTCGGCCCAAGCTGACAGAGTTTTGCAATGAGATCCTTTCTTAGCCCATTTTTAATGTTCATACCTCTCCTCATCGGTTGCGGTACAAGCGAAATGACGAGCGACAATCTTGATCAAAATGGCAGTCGCTTTTCTTGGTTTAGATCTGGTTCAGGAGTCTTCCAAGACGAGGATTATGGAAGGGTTGAGGCTTCGCCAGAGTCGATTAAGGTGGATGGCATTATTTCAAGTTTGCTTAATCATTCCGACTGTAGCGGCAACGAAAAAGAGAGAATTCATTCTGCTTTGAGATACTTGATCACCCTAAAAAGTAACGAGACTCCTTCGTCACTTTTTCAGGAAATTTTCTCTGAAAGGTTTGATGGGCGTCTTGTCTTACAATGGGTTTTTGCTCGGGTTCATTACTTTAAATGCTTTTCACGTCAAGGAACGCGGACTAACTATCCATTGAGGTTCAACGACGACAATGGCCATATGATTTTTCTCTTTATCCCACCAGAAGCTGAGCACTCCGATGTGAGACTGTTGTCTCGCATCATCCAACAAGCCAGGCATATTGAAAGTCATCGTTACAACCATATTTCAACCCGCACGAGTTTGGACGATGGCCTTCCTCTTGCCGTCACCTGTCAAGCTCTGCATGGTGGAAGAGATCTCTGTGATGACAGTGAAAAGGATAGTTACGGAGTGGCAACGGTTTTTAATGCAAACGTCGCACAACTCTGTGAAGACTGTTCTCAACAACAAAAATCTCTTCACGCTCGAGTCAGTCTTGAAAGTATCGCATTTATCATGGACGCTGCTGCCCGTGACCGACTCGCCGATGACTTGTCTTTGAAATCCTTACTAGAGACTTTCAATCTTTCGAAAGATGAAATCCAGCCTCGCTACTGATAATCCTGTATAATCCTCCAACCCTTTGAAACCATTTGCCAAATAGTCGAAGTCGCGTTCGAAAACTAAGGTTAAGTATCTGATATTCCGAAATATAACACGGATATGCGAGCCCAAACTTTTGAGTTCACGGAAGATATGAAAAACAAATTTAAGATCGCTGTTTGGTTTGTTGCGCTGCTCGTCTTTTCTGGATGCAGAATTCCTTCTTCTTCAGAGTTGAAAGAGTTGTTTATTAGCGACCCCTTAAATAGCGAATACATTCTGGTTATAAAGAAGCCCGATGCTTCCTATCAAGCCGATGCTTCTAAGAAACGAGACCTGTCTCTGAGAGCCATCAGATGTAAGAAAAATCCAACTTGGAAGTGGACCGATATCTTCTCAAATGATCGCATCGATATCGTTGAGGGTCGGCAGAAAGTCGGCGATGACGAAGAAGCTGTTTTCGCAACGAGAATGCGGACCATTCAGGAAGCCTGCGGATCCTCTCTTGACTCAGTTGACTTTTCCTTTTCTGAATTTATTGGTTATGTGGAAAGAGAAAATGCTCAGGCGATCGCTGCAATCAATCAACTCATTGAGACTAATTATCAAGAGACACAAGCGCGGATTAATGACCTCGAAACTCATCACGGTTGTGATCAGCCCAGCGATGAAAATCTCAACCTTTGCCGATTGGTCCAGCAAGCGATTTTTTTACAGAAGAAAATTGAAGATGAACTTTTAAGTCGGAGATTAACAGAAGTAGCGCCCCAGACAGCGGCTGAGGGAGCTGACTTGCATTATACTTATGTCAATCTTGAAATCTCTGGAAATTGGTTGGATCGTTTTTTTCTCTCTCAAAAGAAAAGCAAAGTAGAGGCGGCTCTTATTCCAGCTAGCGCCCACCAAAAAGAGTACGCTGACAGGCAAGCAAAAGTTGCTTTAGATACGACGACTGCTCTTTTGCGAGGACTAGAGCAGTCAAATAATGATTGGATCTATGATCCTTTAAGCCAGCTACGCCAAATTGAGGAACAAAACCGTCTTTTAGCCTCAACACTTGGGGCTTGCATGAAAAAATGGAGCCAGCATCAAGAGACTTATCTTCGACTGATTTTCGAGTCTGACAAGATGGAACGCATTGATAAATCTATGGAGACGCAGATCCGTCGCTTTGCCGATCTGCGTATGTTCGATCTTGTCAGTCGCCTGGCACCTTTGATCGAAGGAAGTCAGTACGATATGGACACTGCTAATGCTGTGTCGCCAACGCAGGGCTCCGAAGAGGAAGTGAGACAGTCATTTTATTGCTTTCTGCTGTTTGAAAAAAGAATGATGGAGATCTCAGTAAGATCACAAGTCAACCTTTATCAAGCGGCAATGAACAAGCGCCAAATAGGCAACGAAGAAGAGTTTAGGAAAGCTTTCAGTGCGTTTCGCCAAAACATGATGCTTTTCAGTAGTCTGAAAGCAAATCAATACGAAAAGATTAATGAAAAGAAGCCGCGGACAGTCGAAGAAATAGAAGGAATCAGGGATATCGTGACTGCTGAAGCCTTGAATTGGAATGAAATTTTGACATCCCTCGATGAGTTTCTTGCTGGATCTGTGCAAATGGTGGATGTGCTTACTCGTATACAACCCTTTTTTGAAGAGAAACTCAAAGAGCGTGCGGGACTTAACGATGGTCAGTAACCCAATGCGATGCAAAGCAGGTATAAAGCGGCAAGTTTTTAAGCTTGCTGTTATGCTCTCTCTTGTGCCTTTTCTGACGACCTGTAAACTACTTCCGGACGATTTATTTTCGAGCTCATCAAAACCATCTTCTTTGCAACGTGAAGGGGTGCCGATACTGAAGTCAGAACTAATTGCCGCCCGTATCGTTGCAAACTTGTGCACTCAGCCAAAGACTATCGATAACATCGAAGCATACCGTTCAGAAAAGCTCGCTAGCTATCAACCAGGTGGCATCAGTTTTGAACAGTATATGCGGCAAAATTCCAATCAAAGAGCAAAATTCGACCGTATGTCGAGTGATGATCAACAACAGTTTAGTAGAGAAATTTACTACCAAGACATGCGACTGGATCTGCGCAACCAGCTTAGAAAAGAACTGCTCATTGAGTCGCTCGAGCTGGAAAGGAGTATGGCGTTTTTTAATCTCGAATCGAGAGGTAGTCCTAGCTTTCCTAAGTGCCAAGTGATTGAAGAGTTGAAGGTCGGTGATGACGACTATATTGCCATCGCCAAAATGGTACGAGAAGTTGAAAAGACAAAGAGCGGTCTCAGGAAAATCATGCCGGTCGCAAAAGAAAATCAAGCTATGCTGATCGCAATAAAAGCTTTTGAAGCTATTTATATCGAAGATTTTGTTCTTGCTGGAGGATGGAAGTCTGAAGAGATTTGGGGGGAGGTGCCAATTCCTCGAGAGTACGAGAATGCGATCCCTGGATTACCAAAGTCGCCATGGTCATTAGAATCAGCTTTACCAAGTGATGTTCAAGATGGGATTTACGATTCTTTTCCTCTTTTAAGTTGGCAGGTGCAAGGACGTCATCAAATTGGAGGTCCCAATCTTGCAAGAAAAATTCTTCACGAAGCTGTTGTTGGTGGTAATATTGCAGACTTTGGTCGCTTCTTCCACGATTTCTCAAAGCGAAAGATGCGTCTACGTATTGAAGAAGTATTGGCTTCTGGCGAAGAAGTATTGATTCCAGAATTAATGAGTAAAGACCAGCGACTCGTCTACAAGGGGATTGCACTTTATTTTGCAAAAGATTTCTATGCGGACGTCGTTTCATACGTGTCTGGAAATGAAGCGCTTCCTTTTGCAAATAAGGTTTTCAGATCAAAGAACGGCGGTTTAACTTACCCGGCTCTACAAAAGATAATGCAGCTTGCCAGCGATCATTATGTTGATTGGCAAGAACACATGCAAGAAGCACGTTTGGCTGCCTGTAGTTCTTACGATGAGTTTCTGGAAGATCATAGTGCTTTGTTATTTAGTTATGCAGCTCATACGAGTTCTCGGGATGCTTATGGACATCTCGACTATTATTGTTTCGGGAAAAAGCTGGAAAACGGTGGCTCTAACCGCAATCAATGGGGGAGGACTTTTAGGCAAAACTTCGAGGCGGATATACTTATCGGTGCCAGTGCTGCTCAATTTGGTTTGATCGCCGCTGGCACAGTTGGAGTGGGAGCGACGGTCATGGCACCTGTTTTAGTTAGCTCTGCTATTGCTGGACTTGTCTCTACAGGACTTTCCTATCATCGAAAGACCTACAATTTAATGATCCATAGAACATTAATCAAAATGTATCCCTCTGTGATTGAACAAAAACAAACAGAAAGTATCATTGAAGCTTCTCTAAACAGTGTTATCTTCTTTACGTCATTGAAAGCGGTACCTTACCTGTGGTCAAACGGCGGAGCGAAGTGGTTTTGGTGGTTGCCACCCATAAAAGAAGTTAAGAATATGACACCGTTACAGTGGAAGGCTTTGGCACTTGTTGGATTGGGTTTTGTTACAGCTGTTGGTATGGACGGATGGGTGCATTTTGGTGAAGGTGATAACCCATTCACCTCTTCCACTTGGCTGGTCAACACAGCTACGGTGTGGATAGGTTCGGCTTTTTTCTATAGGGCTGCTAGTGCCAAGACTTTCCTGGAGACACTTAAGCTCTGTGGTATATTAGGGCTTAATGGTGTGGTGATGAGTCAAATCGTTCAAAAAGGATTTTGGTACTTCAATGGAACTAACATTGATTATCGGCTTCAGGAGTTTACCCTAAAAAATGAATTTAGCTACGGTATTTCAAGGCCCATGGTCTTATTGGGTGCCCTTCACTTTGCACAAGCTATCGCAGTCCCAGCCTTAAGATCGATGGGAAAATCAAAAAGTGACAGTCTCAGGATAGCAGGTATAATGGCGGGGG
>CAZBDM010000275.1:4574-6299 GCA_964490675.1 uncultured Oligoflexales bacterium | reverse complement strand
CATGGTTTACTTGATTGAGGCTAGGGGTATTTCGAAAAAGTTTTCAGATATAACGGCTACCGACTTGATTGCTGTTTTTTCCGATCTAGACGTTAATCAAGCTAACGAACAACCAGTACCAACAGCGTTTAGGCAGCTCTTGGGTTTTTTTAAGCCCACCCAAAGCCAGCTTGAGGCAGAATCTGTTATCACTCGAGTTCCGTATATCATCGACCAACCAACTGCAGCTTCCCCTGGAGTGTATCACTTTCGCCCGTCGCCGCGGGCCTTTCACGCGATCTTTAAGGGCGTTTGTCACAATGAATGTGTAGGTGGCGGCAAGGACTTTATGGATAACCTGACCCCGGAACGTTGGGCAACTGTCGTCCTTAAGGGAGCTGAGTTCTATTTCGTTGAGTTCGCCTCCAAAGTTAACGGGTGGATTCAGCTTATACCTATTGCTGAGATCGAGTCCGATAAAATTTTTTATAACTTGGAATCGGGCACGACGGTCTTCAATCGTGGAATATATAGCTCTGTTGATGCCCGACGCAGTGAAGCATTTACAACAGCATGGCTACGCAAGTATAGGCGAGCGCACCGCCAGCGTCCCTCGGGCGTCGTTATAAGTGAAAGCCAAAATATTCATAATGCCGGCTCTCTCCCATTTATCCGTGGCTCCCTTTCTCATCGACTAGGAACAGAAGTAGGCCCTCATGATGCATTCGCTCACTTAAATCATGATATTGTGACGGCCATTGTCGATCAAAGCCCCAGTGCTGGCCCTCCAGGCAATGATTATATTAGCGGTACCAACCCAGGTGCTATGATTATTGATGCCACTGCCGGCGATGCAGGACAATTTATCGAGCTCATGGATGTAAAGTTGGGGCTGTTGGACAATCGCAAACGCCTACGCGCTCTTTTTAACGACTCATCACGGCAAAGACAGCTGATCTACCTTTCTCAGTTTTTACAGTATGACTATAACATCGTTGAGATTGAGGAAATGATCCGTCGTTGGTGGGATGAAACGACGTTTGCAGAAAAGCACGACGTTTTAAGTGTGATGTCAGATGACGCTGTTAAAGGTGTCCTGCGCCTCAGCCGACTTATGACCGATGTCGTTCTTACCGATGAGTCTCGTGTTAGTGCTGTTTTCGATATAGAAAGTGAAGATCACAGTAGTGAATTTGACAGAAGTTTGGCCAACTATCTTGACTTTCTCAAAAGGGGTGATTTCTCTTTTGAGCTTTACCGCAGCCTTGCAAAAGCCACACGGAAAGTTGAAGTGTCGATTGTGTTTCGATTACTGATGATTGAAAAGGCCGGATCTGCTGCTGACATTATTGAAGCGGTATCACCCGACGTGAGAAGCCCTAGTGATGACTTTTTAGAGGCACTTGATACACTGATAGGCGACGGCATAGACAGGTTTTTTAGTCTCAATCCGTCAGTTGATGAAATTGTCGAGTTAGGTAGAAAAACAGAGGTTGTTTCCACTTCAATCTCGGTTCATCAACGTGCGTTTGACTTGATTTACCAAAATGCCTCTGAACGGCCGCGTGCCGCATTTGAATTTCTTGAAGTTGGCAGTTTTTTTAGGCATCCTCCTTCTCTAGATTACAAGAGAAGTCATGATGATTTACTGCTGAGATGGCATCAAAGGTTTTTATCTTTAGATCCTTCCATTGCTGAGATCGCTAGACTTGCTTCCCTAGCATCAAGACCAACGACAAGAAGCCA
>CAZBDM010000275.1:0-4564 GCA_964490675.1 uncultured Oligoflexales bacterium | reverse complement strand
TTAATAGTTTCTTGATTGCAATGAGGCGTTTTGAAGCGAATGTTGATTATTGTGAAAGCCATGTCGTAAGATAGGTTTTGGCGGCTTTTCGTCGGCCGTGCAATACACCTCATCTCTGCGTTGTCTTCGTCGATTTCTCCTTGCTGTACCTAGATGAATGGCCTGGTGAAGCTTTCCTTCCAAGTTTTAGAAAACACGCATTTATCTCCCTCAAAAGCCTTAAGCTCTGCATTGAGGTAAAAATACTTTTCATCACAGCTTAAAACAGTCTTGCCTTCCGTTTTGACCATCCAGGAATCTCTTTTAAAAGTTCTTTCAGAGTAGACCTCTGCACGCGCCGAAAGAGGGTCATCGTCTTTACAAGTGTAGGTCTCTTTAGCTAATCGACTAAACGATAAGTTTATGTCTTCGAGTGTGATTCCTCCCGCATCGTTGATCACCTCTAGCGTTGTGGTTTGTTTGCCTAAATCATGACTGACGATGCGATTACGCTCTGGTTCTCGAAAGCGCTGAAAAGAAGAAGCGGTTGTTTTTTCTGGTTGAGTAAACTCAACATCTTTTGATGAGTTCTTCTTTTCGTCCCACAGGGGTAAACTGATGAAGCTTTGTGTTGGAAAAATTTTGATTTCAACTTTTTTCGGTGATGGCCAAACTAGAGGCCAATAACTAGATGAAACTGCTACACGTAAACGATGGCCGGGTTTTAGGCTATGGGCTATGCCGTTAAGTTTTATAGACACTCGGTAAGTTTTTCCAGGCTCTAAGGGCTCAGGCTGTGCCGAACTGTTTCTATGGGTGAGATTTAAAACCCCATAGGTTATTCTCGACGCAGCTCCCGAAGGAAAGACATCGACCAGTCTTACAGCGACTAAAGCTGATGGTTGATCCGCCTGCAGTGTTAAAGTCACTTCTGGAAAGCCAAATATTTCCAGAGGAGAGGAAGCAGGTTCACTTTCAAAACAAAGGGCGCCACCGTCATCCCATCGCTGGTCGTCAGCCAAATCTGGCGAACCGGCATAGGAAAACCACTTACCCCCATGGAGGCCGCTGGCAAGCGGCGAGTCGACAGATAACTTCGAGTCGTCAATGACACAGCTTTGTACAGGCTTTAATAGCCCTTCTTTTGTTAGCGACAGTTTTTTTGTCTGCGCATTTTCGGTGGGCCATGTATCCACTGCAACCCAGCGTCCAGGACGGTATTCTTCCCGGCTCCGGGGGGGATGGCTGTCTTGCATCCAGGCGCGTAGCTTTGGTTCGTGATCAATACCGTTTGGTTTTTCCTTTAGCCACTTGTCCCACCACCGTGTTGCCTCTTGCAAAAACCCGACAGCTGGACCCGGTACGCCTTCATGAGGAAACTGATGTCCCCATGGGCCAAGAAGCCCAAGACGGGGAACCGATAGCTTTTCGATGAGTCGAAAAACGGCGTTACTGTAGCCATCTGCCCAACCCCCAATCGCCATCACTGGGCATTTAATATCTTGGTAGTTTTCGCAGACAGAGCCGTGTTGCCAGTATTCATCGCGGTGCTGATGATTCAACCAGGGAATCAACCAATGGCCGCTTTTTTCAAGTCTTTGCTTCCACATTTCTCGCCAGCTTTCACCGACAATTTGGGGATCAGGTGGACAAGAATTGTATGAGAACATGGCTGAAGACCAAGAAATATTATCTCCTAAAAGACATCCTCCCATGTAATGGATATCGTCAGTATAGCGATCGTCAGTGGAGCAAGCTGTAATAATA
The DNA here is from genome assembly GCA_964490675.1 of uncultured Oligoflexales bacterium. GTDB lineage: Bacteria > Bdellovibrionota_B > Oligoflexia > Oligoflexales > JAWKNZ01 > CAZBDM01. The sequence goes on along the minus strand of CAZBDM010000275.1, from coordinate 2,818 downwards.
GCTTTCAGTTGAGGGGGATTTAATGCAGCTATTTGCAGTGAATTGAAGCCTCCCCAAGAGATCCCGATCATACCGATTTTGCCGTTACACCAGGGCTGTTCCTCGAGCCACTGCATGACCTTCAAACCGTCTTGCAGTTCAGAAGCAAGGTATTCGTCGGTAAGAAGCCCCTCTGAATCACCACTTCCCCTAATATCGACTCTGATCCCTGCATAGCCGTTGTTGGCAAAAAAATTAAACATGCGCTCATCGCGAAGACGGCACGAATCTCTCAGTCGGTAAGGCATGTATTCGAAAATAGCGGGAACAGGGTCTTGGTAAGCAGATTTAGGGATCCATAAACGAGCGGCTAGCCTGACCCCATCCTGTATAGGTATCCAGGCGTGCTCAACAACTTCATAATTAGAAAATACTTGCATCGTCCGACTTCAAAGTAATTTTTGTTTTTATACGATAAAACTATCCAATTGTTCCTCTATTGTCAGTATCAATATTATGCACTCCTTTATCTGATCATCAGTATTGTTAAGACAGTCGAGCTGAATGAGTGGTTTTTTCTAAAAAACAATGGATTTATTCATTGTGATCTGCTCGGCGTCGTCTTGATTGAATGGGAACCTCTTCTTTGGTTTGGTCGATCACAGATTTTTGTGACGACTTAGACAGTCCCATGCCCGCGGGATTAGCGAAAGCTGGGCTTTCAGCAGCAAACGTTTCGTCAAAGCTCGCTTGGGATTTGTGCTGCCTCTGATTGGTAAAGCTTACTCGGAGCAATCCAAGCTGCGCTTAGATCAAAGGCCTGTTCAGAAACATCTGAATCAAACTCACTGCAGGTGTTACTCCAGTTAATCGACTGATCGCTGCCGAGGCAAACGGGAAGTCCGAGTGCAGACAGATCAGGAGTCGAGGGACAGTAGGCTGGAAAGTTACTGCAGATATTTTTGACACCATACTTTGAAAAATCTTCCGTCTCTGTGACCGTTCTTGCTACCATGTATACATTGGCTTTGCCGTAGTCGTCAGAGGCGACATACTCGGTGAATAGATTCATTGATTTTTCATCGCTGCCAGTGTCGTTACAGGACATATCAGAATTCCTTTCATGATAGGTCATGGCTTTACCTTGCCAAATACCGCCACTGAGTGTGGTGACCATACGCATGATGTTAGGGCCGCCGGTATCTTCAGAGTTACAGGCGATATGGGCATCAATTTCCACTGTCCAGTTGGCACTGTCGCTGTAGTTGATTGTCGCCGAAAAGACACCGTCTTCATCTGCAGTCGTTGTAAGTGCATTGTCTTCACCGGTTGTAATCTCATAGGCATCGACTTTGAGCTTAATCATTTTATCCTGACGCGAAAGCCACATAAGTGATCCATCGACGTCTTTTACAAGGAAGGAGTAGTTGTTGGCATCAGTCTTTTTGGCAACGAGAGTCTCTTCAGATGAAAGCTTAAATTCCTCCTCGTCTCCATCTGCAAGGGTGTCTAAATGCTTTTTTGCATCACTGGTAAAGATTTTGCCTTCTTCAACGAACAACTGAGCGAGAAAGAGATACTCTTTGAGAAGAATCGGCTGGCACTTGATAAAAATTTCGAAATTATCGGTGCCCTCGATATCTTTACAGGGGTCTCCAGCAACAAGCTGTGTGCTCTTTTTGGCGAGAGAGTTTGGCACGACCTGGTCTGTGAGATCTTCGAATATTGAAATCAACTCCGTACTGATGTTATTTTTAGAGCCTTCACTCCCACTTGAGCCACTATCACCACCGCAAGCTGCGAATGAAACAAGAGACAACAGGGTCAAAACTCTTTGAAGAGGAGCTCTTTCAAACATCGTAAAAATCCCATATAAAATTATTGTATTTGCTGACTTAATAATAGCACCCATAGGATCTGCTCTCAAGAAAATCTCCAGGCAGAAACTGAACAGGATGTCAGGCCATCAAGCCCTGTTTGAGTGCTCTATTAAGGTCGTCAAAGGAAGCTGGGTGATAGCTCCCCCGCCCTTTGGTTTTTAGTTGTGATCGATAGTGGCAAGATCGTCATCTAAAGATTGGTTCTGATCAAAGTAAGCTATTTTGCTGCATTGAAGGCGGTGCTAGTTTTGAAGGATTAGCAAGGGCTTTGTTTCTATCCTATCTGCTCATTTCACTAATAATCCGACCAGTTTGCAGTCATTGTTTTTAGTCATGTTTTCGGTCATCTCTCATAAAATCCTCTTGTGGTTTTTACGCAGAGGAATTTATTTTGTTTAGCCGGCGTGGGTAAGGCGGTGTCTTTTTTCTTACAAAAATTATGGTAGCTTCGCCTTGTATATACCAAATCCTTTGTAGCTGCGATTAAAGTACTTGCCATCACCAACTGGTGAGAAATAGAGGTATTGATCATCCGGTGACATGACTAACCCAAGGTCTGAAGTCACGACGCCCATCCCCTGTTCCCGAAATAGGACACGAGACTCCCCAGTCAGCCCTTGTGATATGTCCTTGATAATGACAGAACCCAATGGAGATGAAGAATTAACCGGGTGCAGCCAATAGATGATTTTTGTGCCGTCATGAGAAAAAATGAATTCCTGAACGGTATGCCAGGTAAAAGTCGGTTCCAAGGTGACTCCATCTGAGGTTACTGTCACTTCCTCAAGATCGGAAGCTAAATTTTTCCAGTCCTTTCTAAGTAAGGTATCCCAATTCTGATGTTGGACATATGATACGTCATCTGTCACGAAGTAGACATGCTGAAGATTAGGATCAAGTGATCCACAACCGGCGCTTACCTCATTGCCCGCAGCATCAACAGACACAACAATAGGAGC
>CAZBDM010000274.1:1607-6301 GCA_964490675.1 uncultured Oligoflexales bacterium | reverse complement strand
AGTAGCAATACTGCCTGAAGTGGAGGATGTGGAAGTGGATATAAATCCTTCCGATCTTGAGATCAAAGCTTGCCGGGCATCGGGGGCGGGTGGCCAGCACGTCAATACGACTGACTCGGCTGTGAGGATCGTCCACTTACCGACCGGCATTGTCGCGGAGTGTCAAGATGAGCGCTCCCAGCATAAAAATAAAGATAAGGCGATGAAGATTTTGAAAAGCCGTATCTTTGAAAAATTACAAGAAGAGCAAAATGCTGCCATAAGTGCTGACAGAAAAGCGCAAGTAGGTTCAGGTGACCGTAGTGAGAGAATTCGTACCTATAATTTTCCGCAAGGTCGCATGACAGATCATCGCATTAACTTGACCCTCTACAAGCTCGATAGCATTATGGAAGGTGAGCTTGATGAAACCCTAGATGCTTTAGGCACTCATCATACTGCAGAGCTTCTTCAAAGTCATGGAGCAGGGGCTTAATGACCTCTAGTGCAACACATGATCCGGGCGCATGGACGATCGCAAAAATTGTTGATTGGTCTACGAATCATCTCGCCAAGTCAGGGTCAGGTTCAGCAAGGCTCGATGTTGAATTAATGTTGTCAGAAGTTTTAGGAATTTCTCGTATCCAGATTTATACGCAGTTTGAAAGACCCGTTTTGATTCCTGAACGGGAAAAGTTTAAAGCTTTTCTGAAGAGAAGAGTTGCTGGTGAACCAGTTGCTTATATTCTCGGGCGAAAGGACTTTTTTGGCAGAACCTTCTCTGTCTCCTCCGATGTGCTCATTCCAAGGCTAGAGACAGAAATGATCGTTGAAGCTGTTTTAGACCGCTTTGCCGAGCAAGATGATCACTCGACTGTAAAGATACTAGATCTCGGTACCGGAAGCGGATGTTTGGCCATTACTCTCTCATTAGAATTAAACGGATGTTTGGTTGAAGCGTGGGATATTTCTGATCAAGCGCTAGCATTAGCCAGAAAAAATGCCGACACATTGTCTGCCGCTGTCGATTTTAAGCTAACCGATGGCCTTTGCCCAAGTAATTGGCAGAATGCCGAGAAGTTTGATGTCATCGTCTGCAATCCGCCCTATATCGCCAGAAATGAAACGCCCCAAATGAGTCATTCAGTACTAAATTATGAGCCTGAAATGGCTTTGTTCGCTGAGGAAAACGGTCTTAGATTTTACCTAGATCTGTCTTGCCTCATGAAGCAAAGACTCAAGCCTGGGGCGTGGGTATTTTTTGAAATTGGCTATCAGCAGGGTGACGCTGTTAAAAATATTTTTATCCAACAGGGCTGGCAAAATGTTAAGGTAGAACAAGACCTGAGTGGACACGCAAGGATGGTCGCGGCGCAGCTTTCATGAATGAAGAGAATATATCACAACAACAGAGCCCTAGAGAGATTAACTGGAGTCTGGTTAAGCGATTTTTAATTTTTTGTGCCTTAGTGTCAGTCCTTGTCATTTTAATGACCTTACTTCTCCGTTCCTTAGCCATACCAGTTTATATAAGCTTTTTTCTGACATATATGTTTTTGCCCCTTGTTGACAAGCTTGATAGGTGGCATCTCCCCAGGCCAATCGTTGTTTTCTTTATCATTTCAGTGGCGATTCTTCTGTTGGGATTTGCTTCTTTTGAGATCTTCCCAAGCCTATATTTTGAAGTTCTAAGTCTTATCAACAGAGCTCCACAAGCCTATCAGCTCATTATAAAAGAGTGGCTACCTTTTTTAAGAAACTTTGCCATTGAATCTGGGGTTATCAATCAACAAGGATTTGATGATGCAGTCGCTAACATCAACGTTTTCAATCAATTAACCGAGCAGATCAGACAAGCCATCAATACCATTTGGGAAACCGCTCCCCAAGTCTTAGGGACAGTCGTTAATGTTGTGATGGTCCCGCTCTTAACTTTTGTCCTGTTAAAAGACTTTCACACCATAAGAGCTTATTTAGAAAAGCTTGTTCCTAAAGATTTAAGGCATCCGGTAAAAGTTTTTGGTGGAAATATCAACTTAACCTTTCGCTCGATCATAAAAGGCCATGCAACGGTTGCTGGTATCCTAGCTATTTTATATGTCATTGGCCTCAGTATCATAGGATTACCATCTGCCGTTTCCATAGGAATCATTGCTGGTATATGCCGCTTCATTCCCTATTTGGATGTCGTTGTAGGAGGTCTCTTATCATTACTGGTAATTTTGTCAGATTTTCATGGTTGGCAGCAGATCGTGGCAGTGACCGGTGTTTTTATGCTCGTTCAATCCGTTGATGGTTTATTTATCACTCCCCGAATAATCGGTGACCGAGCCGGTCTTCACCCGGTTATGGTGATCCTTTCCATTTTAACTTTTGCCAATTTATTTGGGTTTTGGGGAGTTCTCGTTGCGATCCCGACAGTGGCTCTCGGAAGGGTCATTTGGCGGTCTATTCTTCCTTATTATTATGCCTCGCCAGCTTATCGACCCCGCTAGGGGATTTGAGCGCAGGCTTCTGGGCTACCTTAGCATTGTTCTTCTGTAGCCCTTCGTAGCTACCATCTAGATAATCAGTTGTGGTGAGTTCTCATTAGAGAGGTGATTGGGTATAATAAGGGTTAAAGACATCCCATATGCAATGAAAATCATCCTCCGGAGATTCATATGAATGATCCAGTAAAGCGTAAACACCTGAGGGTTCAGCCTGATTTTGACGAATTTTGTCTTATTGACCTTGATTTCAATAGTCCAGAATTTAATCCATCAATTGGCGCTTTTATCGTCAATGAATCTCCCATGGGTGGATGCAGTCTTGTGGTGCATCAAACAGAATACCTTCAAGAAGGAGATAAGTGCACCGTTCAGCTAGGGCGCATGGCACCGCTTAAAGCGGAAGTGAAGTGGCGAAGAGCACTCGACGAAGACGTCGTCCGCCTTGGTCTACAGCTCCTTGAATAAGCCTTCTTTGATCATTCGAGAGCTTAAAAAGGCCTGTTATCCCACCTTTGAAGACTTGCCGGGATCCAGGCCTTTTTTATATGCATCGGATGGTAGGTAAGCATCAAAGACCGAGGCGACGACTCGCATTAAAAGTTGACCCAGACCATCGGTCAAACGAATCTCTAAAGGGTCAGATAAATCAACCAAACCCTCTTTTTGCAACTCTTCCATCGCTTTGAGCTCATTTGCAAAGTGCTGGTTAAACTCGATCGAGAACTCTTTGGCGATCTTAGCCTTGTCGATTTTTCCGTAACCATAAAGACTTTGCAGTACAGCCCTTCTCAGGCGGTCTTCGACGCTTAGCTGCAGACCCTTTGTGGTCTTTAATCCCTGATCGATAGCTTGATGCCATTCTTTGACGGTCTTTGGGTTTTGTTTGTAGATCTTATCAAGTTGACTGATAGCTGATGGGCCGATACCGATAAGTGAAAGATTCTTTCCGGTTGTCATACCTTGAAAGTTGCGCTGAAGTCGACCTTCTCGGTAGGCTTTTGCTAGCTGTTCATCGGGTTTGGCAAAGTGATCCAGTCCAATGAACTGATAGCCAGCATCAGTCAGTTTTTTAATTGCATTAAGATTCATATTTAAGGTGATCTCACCTTCAGGAAGATCCTCTCTTACAAAAGATCGCTGCCATCTAAACATGTTTGGAATCATCGCTAAACGGTAAAAGGCGATGCGATCAGGAGACAGGCTAACGACCTGTTCTACGGTTTCATTAACAGTGGCCTCCGTTTGAAAAGGAAGTCCGTAGATCAAATCAAAATTAATCGCCTGAAAACCAAAAGTACGGATGCTTTCAACAAGCTTTTTGACCATGGAAAAAGGCTGAATACGATTGACAGCCTTTTGGACTTTTTCGTTAAAGTCCTGAACTCCAAGACTTAGTCTTGTGACTCCCATTTCTTTGAGAGTCCTGAGGTGATCGTTCGTCGTTGTTCTGGGGTCAACTTCCACTGCCCAGCTTTTTAATGATCCAGTGTCGATGTGCTGCTTAATCGATGTGTTCAATCGTAAGAGTTGATTAGGAGTTAAAAAAGTTGGAGTGCCCCCGCCAAAGTGGATTTCTTCGAAGTGTGCTTTCGATACAAGCGGTTCGAGAAGCTGTAATTCTCCTGCCAGCATGTCAAGGTAGTGATCGGCAGGGTCGGCTGCGGCTCTTTTTTTGTCGTCGATGATCTCTTTTGTGCATCCACAGTAGTAACAAAGGCTGCGACAAAAAGGGATATGGATGTAAAGAGAGAAGTGCTTACCGGTTTCGATTTCTTTTTCGATTTCTTCGCAAAAGGTCGAGCTTTTCATGTCATTCTGCCAAACTGGTGCAATCGGGTAGGATGTGTGCCTAGGAAGCCCAAGGCTTGCGTATTTCAAGTATATTTTGGTTTGCTCGTTGTTCAACTGGTACATCTTTCGCGTCAGCCTCTCATCAAGAAATAAGGAATGTCGCCCCATAAGGATCCTTGAGTTGGGCAATAATTCCAAGTTTTTTTTGCTGGTTAGTTTATTTGAATGATGTAATATGGTGCGGTTCTGTAACCTAGAGCGTTCCGCAAGAGCGGTCCAATCTTACTCTCCTGTTTGTTTTTTGTTCAGGTAGAGCGAAATTAGTAACTTATCTTAACGGTGGCAGTTAATTTTCATGGACTCAGATTCGCTCCAAGAAGAATTACAAATCATAAAATCGCGGGGCAACCTCCCCAAGCATGTTGCCATCAT
>CAZBDM010000274.1:0-1597 GCA_964490675.1 uncultured Oligoflexales bacterium | reverse complement strand
GGCACAGCGGCTCAAAAAGCCGAGAGTTTTTGGACATCGTAAAGGCGCTGAAAGTGTCCGGCAAGTTGTTGAAGCTGCAGGAGAAGTAGGGATCGAAGTCCTGACACTGTTTGCATTTAGCGACGAGAATTGGCAGCGACCTGCTTACGAAGTGTCAACGATCATGACCCTGCTTGATACATACATTGTTAAAGAACGCCAAAACCTCAACAAAAACAACGTTTCATTGGCCGCAATTGGTGATCTGAAAAAGCTTCCTGAAAAGACCAGACGTTTGATTTCCGAAACCGAAAAGTTTTTGGCAGGAAATAACGGATTGCGGCTCAATATTGCCTTAAGTTATGGCAGTCGTAATGAAATTACCGAAGCATGCAAACGGATTTCTGAACTCGTCAAAAAGGATCAGCTCGACCCCAGTGAGATTGAGCCGGAAACAATTTCCCAGTTTTTGTGGACAAGAGATCTGCCAGATCCTGATTTATTGATTCGGACGAGTGGCGAGCAGAGAATTTCAAATTTTCTACTTTGGCAAATTGCCTACGCCGAACTTTACTTTTCAGAGCTTTATTGGCCGGAGTTTCGTAAAGAAGACTTCTACAAGGCTATTTCAGCCTACCAGCAAAGAAACCGTCGGTTTGGTAAAATTAAAGAGAATCATTTCCCGTCTACCGGTGAATCTAAAGAAATTTTGTCCGAATCAGGCGTTAATTAATGCTTAAGACCAGAGTTATCACAGCCGCGGTTTTGTTGCCGCTTCTTCTTGCCTTAATGTTCTACGGGCCACAATGGGCGATGGCTTTGACGCTGGTGATTTTTGTCGGGCTGGCCATTTATGAGTTTTCTGGGATGTTGCTTCCCGCTCTTGAAGAAAAGCTCGTTGACCCCAATCATGTCGTTAGCGATAGAGTATCTGAAAGCCGTTGGATTGCTTTTTGTGTGGCTGCAGGTCTCAGTCTTTTTATGCTCGCTGCTTTTGTTCCAGGTTCGGAAGGGCGCGCAGGGATGGCTGTTGGACTTGCTGTCCTGATTATTATTTCGATGTTTTCTAGCAGTAGTATCGACCGGTCTATGGGTCGTTTCATGGGTTTCTTAGTCAGTGTTTGTTATGGTTCCTTACCGTTTTTGTCCATTTGGGATCTTTACCGGATGGCGGATCATCGTGGTTATTTGATGGTTTTATGTGCAGTGGTTTTCCTGAATGATACAGGCGGGTATTTTGGCGGACGACGTTTTGGACATCGGAAATTAGCACCCACCATCTCACCGAAGAAGACTTGGGAGGGCGCCTTTTTTGGGCTGCTTGCTGCTATTGTGGGAGCGTTTGCAATGAATCTGGTTTACGGATCGTCGCTGGGGCCGTGGTGGTTGATGATTATTGCGGCTGTGGCGGGCGGTATGGCCGGTATTTTCGGTGATCTGTCGGTCTCTATTTTCAAACGTTTTGCCGGAATTAAAGATTCTGGTTCGATATTCCCAGGTCATGGCGGTTTTCTCGACCGAGCGGATGCCTTTTTACTCGCATCACCAGTGGTTTGGTTTGTATTCTATACTTATCAAACCCTACGAATGTCTTAAGAGGTAATGATATTGCAAGAGA
>CAZBDM010000273.1:0-6311 GCA_964490675.1 uncultured Oligoflexales bacterium | reverse complement strand
AAAGGTCGAAGGCAGTATTACGGTGGGTGATCTGGCTAAGCAGATGAGCACCAAGGCTGGAGACGTAATCAAAAAGTTGATGAGTCTTGGTGTCATGGCGACGCTTAATCAGACGGTAGATTTGGACACTGCAAGTCTTGTGGCAGCTGACTTTGGATTCGAATGTAAAAATGTTGAGAAAACAGAAGAAGATATCTTCAAAATTCAAAAAGATGAGAACGCCGAGAGAGTCTCAAGGCCACCGATCGTTACGGTGATGGGACACGTCGATCACGGTAAAACCTCTATTTTGGACGCTCTTAGAGAAACTGACGTAGCTGCCGGTGAAGCAGGCGGCATTACACAGCACATCGGTGCTTATAGTGTCTCAAGAGGTGGAAATAAGGTTGGGTTTCTCGACACGCCAGGTCACGAAGCTTTTTCAGCGATGCGTTCACGAGGAGCTAAGGTCACCGACATTATTGTTCTCGTTGTTGCCGCGGATGACGGGGTGATGCCCCAAACGATCGAAGCGATCTCCCACGCTCGTGACGCTAACGTTCCGATCATCGTCGCCGTAAACAAAATGGACAAACCAAATATAAACCTAGACCGCATTTTTACCGAACTCGCTGAGCATGGCGTACAATCGGAAGAGTGGGGTGGTGAGACACAGTTTGTCAAGGTTTCAGCTCTGCAAAAAACAGGTCTTGATGATTTGCTTGAATCTATCATCTTACAAGCAGAGGTTTTAGAGCTGAAGGCGTGTCCGAGCCTGCCTGGTGAAGGTGCAGTTGTTGAAGCTCACTTAGACAAGGGAAAAGGTCCGATAGCCACAGTAATGGTGACAGATGGGACCCTAAGGCAAGGAGATTTCGTCGTCGCAGGAACTGTTTGTGGTCGTGTCAGACTGATGACTGATCACAAAGGTAACGTTGTTAAAGAAGCAACCCCTTCGACGCCGGTTCAGGTCATTGGACTCAACGATGTGCCAATGTCTGGCGATGTCGTCAACGCTGTTGAAAGCGAAAAAATGGCTAAAGAGGTCGCCGATATTCGTGCTAATCAGCAGTTTCAAGCGCTAGCTTCGAAGTCAAGTGCGTCTAGTCTTGAGGATCTTCTCAGCAAAGTGAAAAGTTCCGACGTTCCAGAGGTGCCGATCATCGTCAAAGGTGATACGCAAGGGTCTGTTGAAGCGGTTGTAGAAGCGCTTCTTAAGCTCAATACCGATAAAGTTAAAAATCGTATCGTCCATAAAGCAGTCGGTGGGATTAACGAGTCAGATGTTTCACTGGCCGAAACAAGTGGTGCGGTTGTTTTTGGATTTAACGTCAGGGCAGCAAGAGGCCTTGATGATGAGGCCGATAAAAGAGGCGTCATTATCAACTACTTCAGTATCATCTACGAATTGGTGGAAGCAGCAAAAAGCTTCATGGCAGGAAAGCTACCTCCTATTCGCACCGAAGTGGTACAAGGACACGCAGAAGTCAGAGATGCCATTAGTGTACCCAAAGTGGGTATGGTTGCAGGTTCAGCTGTTGTTGACGGTAAGATTACTCGTAATTGTCACTTGCGACTGATTAGAGACGATATTGTTATTTACGATGGTCGCATTGGATCCCTACGTCGTTTTAAAGACGATGTAAAAGAGGTTCAAAATGGCTATGAATGCGGTATCTCAATTGAAGGATATAATGACATTAAAGTCGGTGATGTCATCGAAGCTTATGTCGTTGAAGAAACAGCTCCTACCTTGTGACCTGCTGGTTAAATTTTTCGTTGTGAATGTCGAGCCAAGTTTCCAATGTTAACACTCCGCCGGAAAGCGGAGTGTTTTAGTCTAGTAGAAGGAAAGTCTATGGGTATTCGTCAAGAGCGATTGGCCGATGAAATTAGAGATGTAATCGCTATGATTTTTAGCGGAGACCAGTTGAGTGATCCACGCTTATCAGGTGTCACAATAACTGCAGTAAAGATAAGTGGCGATCTTCAATTGGCAAGTGTTTATTTCCGTTTGTACGATAAAAAAATCCTCGAGGATGCTCAAAAGGGACTTGAAAGTTGTAAGGGGTTTTTGAAAAGAAAGCTGGCTTCAGTTTTAGATGTCAGAAGAGTTCCCGAGCTTAGATTCTTCTTCGATGAGAGCATCGAGCAGGGTGCACGCATTGAAGAGCTTATCTCGCAATTGAAAAAACCTTAACATTACGGGCTTTTAGATATAATGCGCCAAAAAAACAAGCAATACCAGGGTATTCTAGCGATCCATAAGCCCTCTGGAATGATTTCAAAAGATGTTTCACGCTGGTTAACAAGAAGACTTGGAAAGCAGAAAATTGGTCATGTCGGCACGCTTGACCCCCTAGCCGAAGGGGTTCTTCCAATCTTGTTTGGTCGAGCAACTCGCTTTCAAGATCATCTTTTGAAGCATCCAAAAACCTACGAAGTCGAACTTACCTTTGGCAAAGCGACAGACACCCTTGATCTTGATGGAAAGGTCATCGCTGAAAAAGAATATGACCACATAAATGAGTCATTGATTAAAGAAAAGCTGACTCAATTTGTCGGAGAGATCAAACAGACTCCCCCACTCTTTTCAGCTGTGAAATTTCGTGGCAAACCGCTTTACGAATATGCCCGGGAGGGTCTTTCAGATCTTGTGCCGATAGAAGAATTAGCCCGTCAAGTTGAGGTTTTTTCGCTAGAGTTACTGTGGCTTAAAGGCAACAAAGGCTATTTCCGTGTTACTTGCGGAAAAGGCACATATATTCGTGTTCTCGTTCATGATCTTGCAGAAAGTCTCGGTAGTTGTGGGTTTGTCAGCCGACTAATAAGGACGAGATCTTCCGGCATTAGTATCAATGATTCATTGACTCTTGAGTCAATTGAAGAGAGTATATCCGACTTAGATTCTTTACTGATACCTATGGAGAAGGCAGATCTTGGTTTTCCTCAATGGCAGAGTAAAGATCATGGCTGGGTTTTAAAACTTCAGTCTGGCCAAGAGCTTAATCTTGATCCCAAAGACTTTGAAACTTCTTTGTTGCAAAACTGCGATGTGACAAAAGCAGACGGGGTTGATAAACAGTTGATTTTAATGCTCGATACTGAAGGAAAAGCATTTGGCTTAGGCAGAGCCCAACCTAATAGGTTTAATCGAATCACCATTGGAATGAAGAGAGGTCTTTAAGTATGGAGACAAAAGCTAATTACCTATTCACTTCGGAATCAGTCAGTGAGGGACACCCTGACAAAGTAGCAGACCAAATCAGTGATGCTGTTTTAGACGCCCTGTTAACAGAAGATAAACATTCACGAGTCGCCTGTGAGACACTCGTAAAAACAGGTCTTATTGTCTTGGCCGGTGAAATTACAAGCAAAGCCCATATCGACTTCGCCAAAGTGGCCAGAGAAGCAGTCAAGGAAATTGGTTATACGGATGGTGATTTAGGCTTTGATTACAGAAGCTGCGGAGTCATCAACTGTGTAGAAGAGCAGTCTCCTGACATTGCAATGGGTGTTAATGAAAAAGAGGGACTGCATGCAGAACAGGGTGCTGGCGACCAAGGTATGATGTTTGGTTACGCCTGTGATGAAACCGACGAGTACATGCCGGCAACGATTAGTTACTCTCACAGAATATTGGAAAATCTATCGAAGGCTCGTAGAAACAACACGGTTGACTGGTTACGACCGGACTCAAAAAGTCAGGTGACTGCTGAATACAAAGAAGGAAAGCTCAACCGAATCGACACGATAGTCGTTTCGACTCAACACGGTCCAGACGTTAGTCAAGATGCCGTTAAGGAATTCGTAATTGAATCAGTCATCAAGAAAACCATTCCAAACGAGCTCTTAAAAGATACCAAATATCATATCAATCCAACCGGTCGGTTTGTTATCGGAGGTCCACAAGGAGACTGCGGTCTGACTGGAAGAAAGATTATCGTTGATACTTACGGCGGCCACGGAGCACATGGAGGCGGAGCCTTTTCTGGTAAAGACCCTTCAAAGGTCGACCGTTCGGCAGCGTATATGGGACGTTATATCGCAAAGAATATTGTAGCAGCTGGCCTCGCTAAGAAATGCCTCGTACAGTTAGCTTACGCCATTGGTGTTGCCGATCCTGTTGGCATCTTCGTTGATACTTACGGTACGTCACCGCATTCTTCAGAGGTACTTGCTGATGTCGTGCGTAAAAACTTCGCACTTAAGCCAAGAGACATCACAGAGCAACATGACTTGCTTCGTCCAATCTACAAGAAAACAGCCTCTTATGGGCACTTTGGCCGTTCGGAATTTCCTTGGGAGAGACTTGATAAGGTGGACGCTATTCAACAGTAAGACAATGCAGGGGTGAGAGCCTCTGCAATTTTCATTTTTTGTTACCCATCGTAGCTTAGACATATTATAGTGATGGGTATGACAAAGCAAAAACACAGAAAAAAAATTATCCTCATAAATCGAGAGTTTCAGTTTCGTTATACGAGAGCTGCGGTTGCTGTTGGGATCATCTCAACGATTTTGACTTCTGTGCTAATTCTTTTCCCACTCTATACCTTTGAAATTTTGCGGATCCCCAAGTTTTTACCCATTCCCATTCTTGGTGCCATGGTATTTGCGGCTTTGGTAAATGTGATTTTTGTTGCGTTTATGGGGGTTGTTTTAACTCATAAAATTGCAGGACCCATGTATGCCTTGGTTCGTCATATTCGACAGGTCGGCATGGGACAATGGAAAAGCTTTATGTCTGTGCGTGAAGACGATGAACTTAAATTTGTAGTGAGAAATTTCAACGATATGTTAGAAGAATTATCTAGGATAAACGAGCAAGATTTGGATCTCGTTAATCAAGTTTCGGATAAAATTGAGTCACTTCCTGCCGAGAATAAAGAAGAACTGATGCCGATTCTAGACTCCCTAAAACAAAGACTCGAGAGCCGACAGAGGAAAGCTGTTTGATAGAGTTTCTAAGTGGATCGATAAAAAAAATGACTCCTGTCGGGGTGATTATTGTTACCGATGGCGTTGGTTACGGTGTTGAAATGCCTCTAACTAGCCTTTGTGAACTCTCTAGCAATCAAAGTGAAAACGTAGCTTTATGGATTTATACTAGGGTTAGAGAAGATGCCATAAAGCTTTATGGTTTCTTAGAGTATGAAGAGAGAGAAGTCTTTTCAATTTTACTGTCATTGTCTGGGGTTGGACCAAAGGTTGCTCTTGCGATTCTGTCGACTTTAGGTGTTAAGCAATTGATTCAGATTGTTGAAGATGCCGATGTAGCAATGATGCAAAGTGTGCCAGGAATTGGAAAAAGAACTGCTGAAAAAATTCTTGTTGAGCTTAAGAGTAAAAAAGAACGGCTTGATGTGTATTACGGATCTTCTCTGCCGGTCAGTGCTGTAAGGGCTTCGAATGAGCCCCTCTTCGCTGGCACGAGTAAAGAAAATAAAGTACTTTATCAAGATATCCTATCAGCCCTCATCAATCTTGGATACAACGAGAAGACGACGGGTCCGCATATAAAAGAAGTCCTTGAAAAAGAAGAGTCAACGGAGTTTACGGTACTATTAAAAGAAGTCCTTCTTTCTTTAAGAAGTGCAGTTAGTACTAACCAGTCAAAGGCTAAAAAAACCTCAGTTTCTCAACCTAAAAAATCGGGACTTCCTTCTGAAATCTTCTAAAAAAGGGACTTTTCTATGGATAAGTCGATCGACAAAACAGTGACGAAAGAGAAAGTCTCTGTTGAAAGGTTTATGGCTCCAGAAGAACTCAATACAGATAAATCTGTCGATGTGAGCCTTCCTCATCTAAGACCGGACCGTTTCGATGAATATCCTGGCCAACAGCATGCTAAGAGTAACCTAAAGGTTTACGTGGAGGCGGCTCTTAAAAGAGGAGCTCCACTCGATCATGTACTTCTACATGGGCCTCCGGGTCTTGGTAAGACCACATTGGCGCAAATTATTGCCCACGAACTTTCTGTGCCCTTCCATCATGCCAGTGGCCCCGCACTAGATCGTCCCGGTGATTTGGCAGGAATTATGGCGGGCCTTGAATCAGGTGCACTGATTTTTATCGATGAGATTCATAGACTTCCTATCCATGTCGAAGAAATTTTATATTCCGCGATGGAAGATTTTCAGCTTGATATAGTTGTTGGGCAAGGCCCAACGGCGCGTTCTGTAAGAATGCCGATTTCGCCCTTTACCCTCGTTGGAGCAACGACCAGGGTTGCTAGCCTTTCTAGGCCTCTTCTCAGTAGATTTGGTATCCAAGAAAGACTGGAATACTACGATGATCGGTCTCTTAGTCAGATTCTGATGAGAAGTTCA
>CAZBDM010000272.1:0-6316 GCA_964490675.1 uncultured Oligoflexales bacterium | reverse complement strand
AATTACTTTTTCGATATAGTGCATACGGGCAGAGGCTGTTGGAACGAAGATTTCATTGAGTATGAACGTTAAAAGAGTAAGGATGCCTCCACCAGCAGCCAAGGGAAAACCAATCCTCCAAGGACTCATTCCGGCGGCTCTCATAATGGTAATTTCGTTCGTCCTACTCAATAAGATCATCGCAATGACTGACCCTAAAAGTGACGCTATTGGCAGAGCTTGAACGACTTGATAGGGGAGGCTGTAAAGGTAAAACTGGGCAATATCAAATCCATCGGGATCATACTTTGCGAATGACCTTGTTGATTTGTGGATAAAACTAAATAGAACATAGAGAAAAGTTGATAAGACAACCGTTCCAAAAACGTATTTAAGGTAGTCTTTAAGGATGTAAAAAAATAGCGTCATAGTCTTTCGGCAGATAAAAAAACTAAAGCAAAGCTTAGCTCTTTATATCAGAAAAGGTAATCGCTTTTGCCAGTATGTAAGGAAACCCCTTCTTACCATTTTCAATGGTACCCAAAATTCTAATTGATTTTTGTTCCACTTCTTGTTTTTTAAAGTAGCTGCGGGCATCAACTTTCGTCAAAACGACCAACATGCGAGCCGACTCATCCGAAAGGACCATATGAGTAAAATACTTTCCAACATCTAAAATATTCCCTTCGATGATGACTTCGCGCCCTTGAAGAATCCCGGTATCAAGATGAATTTCTTTCATCGTCAGAAGATCTGCTTCGGCAAACACCGTCCCTCCGATAAGCTCGAAGCTTTTTCTATCAAAACCGCTCGCGAGCGATTCGATTTGAGAGCACCCTGATAGAACAAAAGCTAATAAAATCAAGAGCTTCATCTAATTCTCCTTTCGTCTTATGTTAAAATTTTAACATAGACTTAGAGCTGCTGTCTCTGAGCGCATACAAAAAAACTGGGCATAGAAAGCCCAGTTTTTTTGACATAAAAATTATTGTTTTTTCCAGAATTATTAGGATTCTGCGTCTTTTTTAGAGCCTTCTTGCTCTCTGTAGTCCACTAATTCGAGGCTACAAAGCTCAGCTCCATCACCGAACCGAGGACCGTATTTCACGATTCTCGTGTAACCACCCGGTCTTTCGTTAAACCTTTCAGCATATACAGAAAAGACTTTTTTAGCAGCTTCATGATCGAAAAGGTACGACTCTACTTGCCTGCGCGCGTGGAGGTTTCCCCTTTTCCCAAGCGTGATCATTTTTTCAACAATAGAGCGAAGTTCTTTCGCTTTAGGTACAGTTGTTTTTATTTTCCCGTGCATAAGAAAGGATGTTGCCATATTTCTTAGCATGGCTCTCCGATGAGAAGACTCTCTACCTAGTTTTCTGTATCCGTTTAAATGACGCATGTCTCGCCTCGTTTATTTATGAATCACCTTCTTGTTGCCGCAACATGGACGGATCAAATCCATCTATCTTCATACCAAGCGACAAACCCATTTCCATTAAAATATCTTTGATCTCGTTGAGAGATTTACGACCGAAGTTCTTTGTCTTAAGCATTTCGCCCTCAGACTTGGTCACCAGTTCACCAATATATTTTATATTAGCGTTCTCTAAGCAGTTCGCAGCTCTAACACTCAATTCAAGTGCATCAACAGTTTTGAAGAGATTCTCATTAAGTTTTGGCTTTTCTGCCTCTTCTTGTTCTTTCTCTTCAATTTCCTCTGTTTCGTCAAAATTAATAAAGGTCGTTAACTGATCTTTCATAATTTTGGCAGCATAGGCAACCGCATCGTCTGGTCTAACAGCACCGTTTGTCCACACTTCAAGTGTCAACTTATCGAATTCTGTATTTTGACCAACACGCGCGTTCGATACATTATAAGCAACCCTTCTAATCGGGGCAAAAATAGAGTCGATCGCAATAAATCCTACCGGTAGATCCTCATCTCTGTTTTGATCTGCTGGAACGTAGCCTCTTCCTAGTCTTACGACCATCTCAAGATTGAGACTTGCTTCCTCGTTCATGGTACAGATAACCTGATCGGGATTGAGGATCTCGACGTCTCCACTTGTCTCAATATCAGCTGCGGTGACTGTTTTAGGACCTTGAGCCTTTAGATAAATTTTTGTGTCATTCTCACCCAAATAACGAAGATTGACCTGTTTAATATTTAGGATGATATCGGTGACATCGTCTTTGATACCTTGAATTGTGGAAAACTCATGCTCAACGCCGTCAAACTTGACAGCCACAACTGCGGCACCGTTGATGCTAGAAAGCAATACACGGCGCAACGAATTACCGAGAGTGAGACCGTAACCACGCTCGAGAGGCTTAGCAATGAATTTGCCATAGGTTTCGTGTAATTCAGCCGCTTCGAGGCTTTTTGGCTTAATGAGATCTTTCCAGTTACGATGCATTAATAGCTTCTCCGTACAAATGTTTCTTCAAAACGGACCTTACTTGCTGTAAAGCTCTACGATCAGGCGATCTTTAACCGCCATTTGGATATCATCACGGGTTGGTTCTGAGATAATCTTACCTGAAAACTTCTCGTGGTCCACATTAAACCATGGAAGCGCCACTCTTCTGCTGTAAAGGTCTTTAGCCAATTCAAACATGACTAGTTTTTGTGACTTGGCTTTGATTGTTATTTCATCACCTACGGCCATTTTCGCACTTGGAATATTAACTTTTGTGCCATTTACTAAAACGTGATTATGTCTAACGATTTGTCGTGCTTCGTTACGACTTCTCGCAAAACCCATTCGGTAAATGACGTTATCAAGCCTTAGCTCTAAGCTTTTGAAGAAGACCTCAGAAGTGACCCCTTTCTGTTGGTATGACTTCTGGAAGAGATTTCTAAACTGCTTTTCAAGCATTCCGTAGGTTCTTCTTACCTTCTGTTTTTCTCTTAGCTGTGTTGCGTATTCCGAAAGCTTTGCTCGACGACCTTGCCCATGAATACCTGGCACATACGAACGTCTTTCGAATGAACATTTGTCAGTGTTGCAACGTTCGCCTTTTAAAAATAATTTTGTCCCTTCCCTGCGGCATAATCTACAGACAGGACCAATGTAACGCGCCAAAGGATAACCTCCTTTATTTCATCAGATTTTAAATACTTTTCCAATAACAAGTTGATATTTCATACACGTCTTCTTTTCGGAGGACGGCAGCCGTTGTGTGGGATAGGAGTCACATCTTTAAGTAAGGCCACTTTCAATCCTGCACCGGAGATGGCTCTCACCGCACTTTCACGCCCTGCTCCGGGACCTTTTACAAGCACAGAAACCGTTCTCATACCAGCATCCATCGCTTTTTTGGCAGCTTCGTCAGCGGCGACTTGAGCTGCAAAAGGAGTGCTTTTTCTAGACCCTTTGAAGCCCTTTGCTCCAGCTGTTGACCAACAAACGACTTCACCGTTGATATCTGTGATGGTTACAATTGTGTTGTTAAAGGTTGCCTGAATATGAGCAACTCCGATAGGAACGTTGCGCTTTGATTTTCTTCTTTTTCCGGTTGGCTTTGCCATCTGTTTCGTCCTCTTACGGGTGATTAAGCTTTCTTCTTACCAGCAACAGTTTTCCTTGGGCCTTTTCTCGTTCTAGCGTTCGTCTTAGTTCGTTGTCCTCGGCATGGTAACCCTCGTCTGTGGCGCAGGCCTTTATAGTTTCCAAGATCAACTAAACGTTTGATATTTAATGAAACATCCCGACGAAGATCCCCTTCAACGACATAATCGCTATCTAGGATGACCCGAATATTGTTGACTTGGCTTGAATCTAAGTCAGCAGCTTTCGTGTCGGGATTGATCTCTGCTTTTTTGACGATGTCCTTGGCCGATTTTAGACCAATGCCAAAAATCGCGGTCAAAGCAAATTCAATTTTCTTATTGGCAGGTAAATCTACCCCTGCAATTCGAGCCATTTCTTTCTCCTAAAGATATGTGGGCTACCCTTGTCTTTGTTTATGTTTTGCTACTGGACAAATAACCCTAAGGACACCACGTCGCTTGATGACCTTACACTTGTCGCAAATTGGTTTTACACTTGCACGAACTTTCATGGTTGCCTCTTAATTTTTTGCTCGGTAAACAATCCGGCCTCTGTTTAAATCGTATGGGGAAATCTCTAGCTTAACGCGATCTCCCGGAAGAATACGGATGAAGTGCATTCTCATCTTCCCACTGATATGGGCCAATACCTCATGTCCGTTGTCCAGTTTAACTTTGAACATTGCGTTTGGCAGAGGTTCCTCTACAACGCCTTCCACTTCAATTACGTCTTCCTTAGCCATTTTATTCCATCAATGCTGTTAAGCCACCCGATATAGATCGAGCCGCGTAGGATACATCAGAACCACTTCATCCACAAGTCAAGAGTTTTTACTTACCCATCGTTTCAAGTTAGAGAATGAATAACCGACTCTATGCGACTATAAACATCAGCTAACTCCCCAGATCCTTGGACTTTTCTATACAGACCTTGTTCTTTATAAAAATCCAACACTGGCTTGGTGCTCTTTTCATAAACACTCAGGCGGTTCGTCACCTTTTCGGGATTGTCATCAGGTCTTTGCGTCAGAGAGCCACCACATTTATCGCACATTGAACCTTTCGATGAAGGATTTGAGTCGACGTGAAAAGAAGCTCCGCACTGCGAACAGACCCTTCTCCCTGAAAGCCTTGCAACGAGCTCCTGAGAATCAACGTCAAGATGTATCGCGGCAATGATTTTATTTTTTAGTTCTAGCTTCTCGAGTGTTTTAGCTTGATCGACATTTCTTGGATAACCATCCAAAAGAATCTTCTCATCTGAATCATTGCCCAATTCCGCCTTAATGATCTCGAGTAAAATGTCGTCCGAAACTAAATCACCCCGTGCTACAACTTCAGCTGCTTTCAAACCAATTTCGGTCTTTCCTTTGATGTGCTTTCTCAAAGCGTCTCCCGTCGATACTTTTCGAAAGCCCTCTTTTTCAACCAGCATATCGCACTGGGTCCCTTTACCTGCTCCAGGCGGTCCAATCATGATACAAATCATGCTCCGCGTCCCCCTCGGCGGGGTCTTATACTTGACCCGCTTTGCTTCATGAAAGCGTCGTAGCGCAGAGATTGTCTGTGAGCATCGATCTGCCTAAAGGTCTCAAGGGCAACCCCGACAACGATAAGAAGACTCGTTCCACCGAAGTAGAACTGAACATTAAACCGACCCGTCAAGACCGTTGGAAATACACAGATCGCAGCCAAATAAATCGAGCCCACCAAGGTCAACCGGTTGAGAACTTTCTGAAGGTATTCAGCCGTTCGGGCCCCTGGTCTGATGCCAGGGATAAAACCACCGTGTTTTTTGAGATTCTCTGCAACGTCGTCTGACTTAAATGTTATGGAAGTGTAGAAATAGGCGAAGAATATAATAAGAATTGCGTAGACCGTGTTGTACAACCAATCGCCGGGGTTGAATAGCGTATTAATGAGGTCTGCGATCGGTGTATTTGGTGAAACCGCACTAATAGTAACGGGAAACTGCAAAAGAGAACCCGCAAAAATCGGTGGAATAACGCCAGCAGAATTGACTCGAATGGGTAGATGAGAGGCCTGTCCCCCGTAAACCCTTTTTCCAACTTGCCTTTTCGCATACTGCACGGGGATTTGACGAGCCCCCTGCTCCATAAAAACAACACCCGCTACGACGATAATACAAACAACGCAAAGAATAAGAATCCTCATCAAATCCATTTGCTGGCTGGTGTACTGAGTGTAGGTGTTACTGATGACAGAAGGAAGGCCTGCCACGATTCCCGCGAAAATGATAAGTGAAATACCGTTACCGACACCTTTCTCGGTAATTTGCTCGCCCAACCACATGACAAAGGCTGTGCCGGCTGTGAGAGATAACACCGTCATCAATTTCCAGCCCCAGCCTCCCTCGTAGACGAGACTCGAACCACCAAATTGTGACGATTCCAATGTGTTAGCAATCATAAAACCTTGGATAATCGCCAAAGCGATTGTTCCGTATCTAGTATACTGGGTGATCTTTTTGCGACCAGCTTCGCCTTCTTTAGAAAGCTG
Source organism: uncultured Oligoflexales bacterium (assembly GCA_964490675.1). GTDB lineage: Bacteria > Bdellovibrionota_B > Oligoflexia > Oligoflexales > JAWKNZ01 > CAZBDM01. The sequence continues at coordinate 264 of CAZBDM010000272.1, read as the reverse complement.
TTCTAAATGAGGGACAGCGACGGTAAGTAACTGCGCAATAATTGACGCCGAAATGTAAGGCATGACGCCGAGGGCAAAAACCGAGAACCTCTCCAGGGCTCCCCCGGAGAACATATTGAACATACCTAGTAGGTTGGCACCTTGCTGAGAAAAGAACTGACTCAAGGCTTGCGTGTCTACACCAGGAATTGGAATATGGACACCAACTCGGTAAAGACCAATAAACATTAAAGTAAATAAAATTTTACGCTCTAAATGGTTGAG